>JAYUBR010000308.1:0-6796 GCA_043740775.1 Ferruginibacter sp.
TAACTTCATCACTTCTTCACCGTTTTTACTATCGAGGTTACCGGTAGGTTCATCTGCCAGAATTAATTTTGGCCTTGCTACTACTGCACGGGCAATGGCCACACGTTGCTGTTGTCCACCACTCAATTGTTGCGGAAAGTGATTGCGTCGGTGCATGATGTTCATGCGTTCCAGCACGGCTTCCACTTTTACCTTTCTTTCTTTAACAGGTACGTTCATGTAAATCAGCGGCAGCTCAACATTTTCAAAAACCGTCAGTTCATCAATCAGGTTAAAGCTCTGAAAAACGAAGCCGATATTGCCTTTGCGCAATTGAGCTCTTTTTCGTTCCGTCATTTTAGCCACTTCGGTACCAAAAAAATTATAGTCTCCGCCCGAAGGATTATCCAATAAGCCAACAATGTTTAGCAAGGTGGATTTACCACAACCACTCGGTCCCATGATGGCGACAAATTCGCCTTCTTTAATTTCGAGGTTGATACCGTTTAAGGCGGTGGTTTCTACTTCTTCGGTTGAAAATAATTTTTGCAGTTCTTTAATCTGAATCATATTGTTTGTTTTTTGCCGATCCTTTTTAAGGGAATATTTGTTAATAGAAATATTTAATTAATACAAGATTGTAGTTTTCATAATAAACACCGGAGGTCGGCTGCTGTTGTTTATTACTGCATTTTGATTGCTTTGTTTTAACGGCGCATTTGGTCGCTGCTCCAAGAGATACCAATACTAAAAGTGCAGACAAAACCAAGTATTTTTTCATGACCATTAATTTTTACAATGAATAAAAAGTTTTGCTTTCAATGGCGAGACTGGTGTGGACACCGGCCACTTTTTTTCCACAGTGCTAAAACTGCAGCACTTCATTTTTGCCATAATTTTCATAGCTGCTGGTAATTACTTTTTCACCTGGTTTTAACCCATCAAGTACTTCAAAAAATTCCGGGTTACGGCGGCCCAAAGTAATATTACGTTTTACGGCACGCTTTCCGGTAGCATCCATCACATATACCCAGTTACCGCCCGTTTCAGAAAAGAAACCTCCCACCGGAATCAGGATTGCTTTTGCTGATTTACCCAGTTCCATCCGGATGGAAGCAGACTGGCCGCGACGAATACCATCGGGTGTTTTTGCGGCAAAAGTCATATCCACTTCAAACCGGCCTGCCTTTACTTCGGGATACACTTTGGAAATTACCAGCTCATAATTTTGGTTGTTGAATTCCATTGTAGCTTTCAACCCAACAAAAATTCTGCTGATATAATGTTCATCTACACCGGCACGCATTTTAAACCCATTCAGGTCATCTATCTGCCCGATGTTTTGGCCGGCAACAATGCTGCTGCCTACTTCTGCTTCAATAGAAGATAGGAGCCCGCCAACAGGGGCCTTTACCACCAGATTGTTCAGGTTTTCCTTCATCAGTTGCAGGTTTTTCTGAGAGTGTTGCAGCGTACCTTCCAGTTGCACTACCTGTAATTTTGAATTATCGTTCTGGTAAGTCTGTGATTGCACTTCAATGCCTTGCTGGTTTTTTAATTTTTCGTAATCACGTTTTGTTTTCAGGTATTCCTGTTCGCTGATCACTTTGTCTTTAAATAATTTTTCGTTGCGGTCGTTGTAATCTTTTGCCTGCGACAACTGGTAATCCACATCATTCATGGTGCGCTGTAATCCAAATTTATCTGTCTTTAATTTTAGCCGGGTGTTTTGCAAATCATTTATCAGGCGGTTGATCTCTGTTTCCTGCTGAACAAATTCCATTTGCAGGCGGTTATTATCCAGTTTTAAAATCACGTCCCCCGCTTTTACCGTATTACCTCCTTCAATTACTTTTTCTTTTACATAGCCACCTTCAATGGCATCAATGCGATAGGTTTTAATCGGGTTCACAACCCCGCTCACTACAATAAATTCATCAAAAATACCCTGGGTAACATCCGAGATGGTGATCTTTTCCTTATCTACATTTAAACTTGATCTTTTGTCTGCAAAAATTAACTGGTACACCAGTAAACTCAATACCAAAGTGCTGCCTGTAATCCATACAATCCGTTTTGTGTTCCAGAATTTCTTTTCTATTTTTTTATCCATTGCTGTTTTAATTATTTAATGATTCACCTGTGCCAATTGGTATGCCAAACAATTAAAGCTATACTGGATAAAGGTTACACATTTTACAGGTAGATAAAGTGTCCGGTTTTGAACACCTTGCTGTACAGCAGCGAACAGGTGCAAATATTTACGGCGAAGGAAAATTTTTGTAATACTTTTAGACCGATATTAATATTTTTGAAAGGCAACAGCTACCGGCTAAAATAATTGAGCAACATGACCCCAACCATTGAAGGAAAAATATTAATAGTAGATGATGATGCAGGTGTACTGAGTGCCGCCAACCTATTATTGAAACGGCATTTTAAACAGGTAGACACAGAGAAAAATCCATTGCGTATCCCGTATTGGCTAAACAGTGTTGGCTACGATGTTATACTACTTGATATGAATTTTACCCGTGACCTCAGTAGTGGCAAAGAAGGCTTTGAATGGCTTGATAAAATATTAGATCTTGACCCTTCTGTTTCTGTAGTGTTGTTTACCGCTTACGGAGATGTTGAGATGGCAGTACGGGCCATCAAATCGGGTGCAAAGGATTTTGTTTTGAAGCCCTGGCAAAATGATAAATTGGTTGCCACTTTAAAAACGGCTATGGAAGCTGCCCGGGAAAAAAGGGCCTCCAAAATAAAAGTTACCGACAACAAAAATCATAGAAAAATTTCTCCTTTATCAGAACATCCTTTTATTGGCAACAGCGAAGCAATTCAACAAATTTTAACTACCATTGAAAGGGTGGCTGCTACTGATGCCAACATTTTAATATTGGGTGAAAATGGTACTGGTAAAGACCTGGTGGCAAAAAACATCCACCAGCAATCTAAAAGAAAAGACAAACCTTTTGTGACGGTAGACCTTGGCGCAATATCTGAATCGTTGTTTGAAAGTGAATTGTTTGGCCATGTAAAAGGTGCTTTTACCGATGCCAAAGAAGACCGCACCGGGAAGCTGGAAGAAGCAGATGGCGGCACTATTTTTTTAGATGAGATCGGCAATATTTCATTGCCCATGCAGGCCAAATTATTAACGGTTTTACAAAACCGTACCATCACCAAAGTGGGCAGTAATAAAACAAAACCAATTGATGTAAGGCTGGTGTGCGCTACCAACAAGGCGGTGTATAAAATGGTGACGGATCAGCATTTCAGGCAGGATCTATTGTATCGCATCAACACCATCGAAATTCAATTGCCACCTTTGCGGGAACGTAAAGAAGATATTCCTTTGCTGGCAGATTATTTTGTACATGTGTATGCAAAAAAATACAACCGCACCGTTGCTTCCTTAAACAGCACCGTGGTAAAGCAACTGCAAAAGCACCAGTGGCCCGGGAATGTACGTGAATTGCAACATGCTATTGAACGGGCAGTAATACTTTCGCAAAGCGACACCTTGCAACCGGAAGATTTTAAAGGCTTCCGGCTCGCCAATGAAGATGCCCCTGTAATAGAAACTTTACAACTGGAAGAGATGGAAGTACTGCTGATAAAAAAAGCCCTGCAAAAATTTAATGGCAATATTACAGAAACCGCCAGGGAACTGGGTTTAACAAGAGCGTCATTGTACAGAAGGTTGGAGAAATTTGGGATATAAATACCGCCAGCATTCATGTTAATCAATGATTTTTGCATCTATGTTCGCAGAGATGAAACCTTTAAAAAAGGTGCAGGCTTGGTTTTAAATATATCAAAGAATATAAAAGCTGAAATAAAATCTGGGATTGGGGACATTATTAATACTCCATAGTTTATTTCGGGGACATTGGTAATACGGTTTATTCCATCGCATGGATTGCAGTACCAGTTGCCTGATTGCGGGCTCAAAAAAATCATCTTATTAATACCGTAGTGCCTTTTTTGAAAATTGTTTTACCAGTATCGGTGTTTGTGTATCGAAGAAACCAGACATATACTCCCGGAGGCTGTTCCATGTCGTTGAAAGTACCGTTCCATTTGCGGGTCCAGTCTTTGGTTGAGAATAATTGCTGGCCAAACTTATTAAAAATCTTAAACTCAAGATCAGAAGTTCTGTATGCATTTAGCGGATACAGGTAATCGTTGTGGCCATCCATATTTGGCGTGAATGCATTAGGCACAGCAATGTAACAACTGTTTACCACCTTAAGATATTTTATGGCTGTATCATAGCAGGCTTTATTGCTTTGTACAATGAGCTGTACCGGGATTAAGCGGTCAATGCCCGGAGGAGTATAAACCTGTGGGGGCGGGCTTTGAAACGTACTGGTGAGCCCATTTCCAAACTGCCAGTACCAGTTGATGATATTACCCAAACTGCTGTCTTTAAAATAAACAAGCTCATTGGGGCAATACACGGAAGGCATAGTAAATGCGGCATGCAGAGAATCGTGATTAAAATAAAAATTTACTACAGCAGTATCGCGGCAAAAACCATTGCTTACAGTAAGCTGCGTAGTTTTATTGCCAAAGCTACTGTAAACAACTGTTGGGTTTTGGCTGGTGCTGATGGCGTTATCAAATTGCCAGTTCCAGTTTATTTTACCGTTTTGCAAAGCATTAAAATAATGAATGGTATCGTACCGGCAGCCTTCTGTTAACTGGTAAGTAAAGGCGGCACTCACAGTATCTTTTACACTGAAAGAGATTGATGAACCAGCAGGTGTTTCAAGGCCGCACTGGTCAGTAATGGCATTACCATCTGTGCCTTTTAAAAGCGTTACTGTATACTTTCCTTCATGCACCATGGGGGCTAAAAGTTGCAATTTAATAACATTGGTAGCATCATTGTTACAATTGCCTTTTGCCGCAATAACTGTAACCGGATATGGGCCGGTAATTGTAAAGTCGCTACCATCAGCTGCAACAGAACCGCAGCGTATATTTTTTTTAAAAACAAGCTGCAAAGTATTTGGCGCACAATATGGAGTGGTGATGCTATCCAATGCAACAGGTTGCCTGGCAAGTACATTAAAAATTGTGGAATTTCCTGGTTCAACTGCGTTGCCACAATTATCTAAAAGCGTATTGTTGTCGCTCCCTTTTTTTACGGCAAGTGTATAGCTTCCGGGGGGCAAAGGGCTGCTAAGATTTATGTTAACAGAATCTGTACTAAACCCTGTGTTACAGCCAATGCCAACGGCAGAATTGATGGGAACATTTAAACCTTGTATTTCAAAATCACTACCGTCTGCAGCAATGCTTGAACAGGTCATTTTTTTGGTAAGCTTGAGGCCAATCTGCGTGTAATCGCAACTTATAGTTGCCGATACCAAGGCGGGTGTTGCAGGATTATTAATACTTGCAGAGCCCCCGTTAAAAGAAAGCGTAAAACCGCTTTCTGTGCCATCGTTAAAATGGCTTACCATCAGCAGGTAAGTATGCCCTTCAATAATATCGGGCATTTTACTGAAAGTGGAAACATTATCACCCGGGACGGAGGCACATTCCCTAATATTGGCGCCGCTTGATGATGCCCCGGTTTTACCCGGACTACCAGACCAGTTTGCTGCACGTACCAATGCACCATCGGAGTAAATTTCAGATGCCCCGTGGCCAGTAATATCGTAAAACTGCCAGTTGTAATTATCCTCTGCGTTTTTAGGGTCAATTAAAAACGCCAATGACCCGGAGCTATAGCAGGTAAATGTGTACCAGAAGGGGTTTTTATCTTTATAATCACCTACTCCAATCAACGGGCAACCAGGGGCAGGAAAGGGGTAATTGATACAATCAGGCACTGTATCCTTAGTAAAAACAGTAGTGCCGCAAACCGGAAAGGCCGATGCGGGTGTTTGGCCTTTTACACCATTAATGTCACAGAAGCCCTGAGCTGCTGCAGAGCTTGTTACTGCAAACAATAAAAATGTACATATCCCATATTTTAGCAACTGCATGGTTGTGTTATATAAATATCGAACTGTTATACAATATGGCAACAGTTCAGCACTTTGGCTTATTTTACACCTGTTGCTTCGTAAATATACTTAGAAATATTTTGTTGCCATTGCCATCGCCCAGGTTGGCGGAAATATATTCTGTACCAGCATTAAAAGTATTGTCGTCAAAAATATTTCCCATGTTTTTCTTGTAATGATTCCGGTAAGTCTTAATAATAAATATAAACTGCTAATAAACCGTTTTTTACAATCTGTGTACTGAAAGTTTAACCATGTTAATAAGTTCGTTTTTACAATTATAACAATTACTTTATTATTGTACCATGAGAGAGGGTTTAAAACATATTTTCAGCCAACAGATTATTGTAGAAGATAAGAGTGTGTTTTATTACACCATACAGCCTTACGAATTGACCAATGCGCTCGGCAATAGCATTGCTGTTTTACAGGAATATCATTTTACAAAGAAGGAGGATGGCAACGGGCCATTTTCGTGTAAATTATATAGAACAAAAGAAGGCAACTGGTATGATATCGAAGAAGCAAAAATCATTACTGAAAAAAAGATGGTAAGAATGCTGAAATCTGCAATTGATTCAGCCGAAAACAATACTGTTTTAAAATAGATACTCCTGCATTTTATCCAGTTAAATTTACCTGTACTTATGCCTGTTTCTTCGCACTTATGTTGAAGCGTGTTTTATAGCGCAAAAATACCATCTCAACAATTCACCAAAAATATCAGGAAGGAGAATGAATTGGCAATGAGTGGCATTGAAGAACTACTTTCCTTTTAATTCTGCAGAAAT
>JAYUBR010000309.1:0-2012 GCA_043740775.1 Ferruginibacter sp.
TAATCTAAAGAAATATTACCAAAGTTCAATAACACTCCAACTTCAGGATTATAAGCTTCAAGATAATTTCTATCTTGTGCAAAATGAACAGGTTCTAAAACCTCCCTGGCTTTTAATTCTACACTGATGATTTTTTCAACAAAAAAATCAACCCTGCGTTCGCCGATAACTACACCATCATAAAATATTTTTATTGTAAATTCCCTTACGAATGATAAGCCCAGCTTTACAAATTCTATTTCCAACGCCCGTTGATAAATCACTTCCGTAAAGCCATTACCCAAGGTTGAATGCACTTTCATAGCAGCACCAATAATCTTCTTTGTAATTTCCTGAAATTTAAATTCTTTCATCTTTGTAAAATTTACAAGCCATTAAAATTATTTCACCAAAGTAAAAATCCGCCTAATCATCCCATCCACCTAAATCCCCGTGAAACTAAAAAGCCCCAACACAATGTGTCGGGGCTCTAATATAATTATACATACATAGCAAAGCGACACATCAAATAAATGACTGCCACCACCAAATGTTGCTATATGTTTTTGTAATTTTCATTTCGTAGTGCAAATATGTAGCAGAATTTATTCATAAAAAAACTTTTTTACAAATTCAATAAAATTAAAAAATGGAAATCATACATTCTCAATCCGCAGCCAAAGGTTTATTTTATATAGATTGCGAAAAAGAAAATCCTGCAACAATGGAATATACAATGGCAGATAAATTGATGATTATTAATCATACTGAAGTAGATGATGTTTTAAGAGGGAAAATGTTGGCAACCAACTGATGAATACAGCAGTGGCATTCGCCAAGGCAAACCACCTTAAAATTCTGCCGCTTTGCCCTTTCGCAAATGCTGTTATGAAAAAAAGAAAAACGGAGTTTGCTGATGTATTTAGAGACAACTAATTTGAAACGATTAACTGTACCTTCAATAAAAAATTAAAAATTATGAATCTGATAATATTTGGTGCTACAGGAATGGTGGGTAAACAATTGGTAAAACAGGCATTGTACATTGGCCATCATGTAAAGGCATATGGCAGAAATGTTTTTACAGAAAACCTTCCCGAACATAAAGAACTTGAATTGGTTCAGGGCGCCTTGTTTGATGAAAAACAAGTGTTGAAAGCAATCAAAGGCTGTCATGCAGTATTGTCTGCACTGGGTGGAAGTTTTGATGGAACAGACGTTACAAGGTCGCTTGGAATGAAAAATATCGTGGCCCAATTGCAAAAAGCCAATGTAAAAAGAATAATCGGCATTGGTAATATGGGCATTTTAAATGTAAGTGCAGAAAATAACACATTGATTATGGACCAGCCTGAATTTAAACCTGAATACATACCGGTAAGCCTGGAACATTTTAAAGCCTATAATTTCTTAAAAGCATCAACGCTTGACTGGACGCTTGTTTGTCCCCCGGATATTATTGATGCTGAAGTAACAGGAAGTTACACTACCAACGCAGACTATCCGCCAGTTAAAAATAAATACCGTATCAATGCAGGCGATCTTGCCATGTTTATGCTGAAGGAAATGACAGCCAATGAATATCTGCAGCACAGGGTTGGTATTTCCAACTAAATAATCTTTTAATAATTACCATTTCCTTAACCAGCATGTGGCACAATTTTTTACACCTTTATAAAAAAAATTGAAGCAACTTTTACTTTTAATAATTGTACTAAACTGTAGCATTGCGAAAGCGCAGAAAGTTGATAGCATATTTGTAAATCTTTACACCGACAGCCTGAAAAAAGGCACCTACAATTATATTAATATTGATGGACGCTTAGCCAACGGACAATGGCTTCCCTTAGATAGTAACGACATTAGTTTTACCGCTTCTGCAGGCCAGTTTAAAGGCAACAGCCTGTGGATTGACAAAAACTTTAAACTGGAAAAAGTGTCTGTTAAAGTAGTATTAAAAAGCAATCCATCCCAGCACAAAGAATTTGATATTTACATCAAACAAAAGCCAGACAATGAACAGTTGAAAACTA
>JAYUBR010000310.1:0-6785 GCA_043740775.1 Ferruginibacter sp.
GCAGCTTCTCCACCAGGATATGCGGCTTCATTTTCTACCTTTGTAAATATTTTATCCTCATCATCGCTTTTTGGGGCTTCTGTAATTTGAGAACCCTTGTCTTCTACGGGTGCCTGAACAATAGCCACTTTATTTTCGCTTTCCACGGTTTTGTTACTGATAACCTGGTCTTCTTTTATTTCTTCAATTTTTTCATCCGCTTTTACCTCTTCGTCTTTTACAATTTTTGGAGGGGTAAATTTAATCTGGTTAATTTCCGGTGGGGGGGGCGCTTTTGGCGGGGGCGGTGGTATAGGTGGTGGTGGCTCGCTTTTCTTTATTTCCGCCATTTGCGTATCAACCACATCAAGTTGTTCGGCTTTACCCTTACCAACAAGATTGGCAAAAATTGATGCCAAAAATACCAGTACTATCACACCGCCCGTATACATTAATGCTTTTGTAATGCGCTTATTGTAGGTTTTGCGAAGATCATAAGCGCCATACTCCTTGTTTTTGCCCTCAAAAATAATATCGAGAATATCCGCGCTTAATATTTTATTTATATCCATTGTAAATTAATTTGTAGTTAGATTCGAAATTCAACAAATTCCATAAACTATTTAATTCCATTCGCAGCCTCTGTCATCTTTATTAATTGAGATTCAGTATCACTCATATCAACTTCAGCATAGTGGCCCGGAGGTACCGCATTGATAGACATTTCATCCAATATATCTATCGCATTTTTAAAAGTAGCCAACTTATCAGATTTAATGATATACATCAAATCGCCAATCGGAGTTGCCTTCTTTTTGTCCAGAATAACCTGCCGGATTTCTTTAAAATTACTGCTTTTAAATTGCTTGTTTGGATCAGTAAGCTCTCCCATATAATAATACACCTGATCGCCTTTACCAAGCAACAAGGTCATTACTCCGGAATTTTTTACTTTCAACTGATTAGTCAGATCATCCTTTGGTTCATTCATATTCATGGCCGTTGCCTGGCTCATGGTAGTGGTAAACACAAAGAAAGTAATTAATAAAAATCCTAAATCAACCATGGGGGTAAGATCTACCCTGGTAGACTGTTTTTTTGGCTTTTTTACGCCGGGGCCTTTTTTATGTCCGCCTCCCGACGAGGTATCTACATCTGCCATATCGGTAATTTTTTATTTGTTTAAGATGAATTAAAACAAAAGTGTACAATTATTTTTTCTGCAATGCTTCATTAGCCAGTTCAGAACCCGCAGGTGGTGGCTCAGAGTTGGTAACAATTTTGAACTTATAAATATCATTTTTCTTAAACGATTCTTTTATACTTTTAAAAGCCGGATACAGTGCTGCATTATCTCCCTTTACCAGAAGATTCAGGTTGTCTATGTTTTCTCCTTTGTAAGCGTTTGATACACTGCGTATCCAATCTGTAAGTTCATTATTGGTACTATCAACACAAGGAATACCTGGCATCTGTTGCGGTGTCAGCGGAGTAGCTAAGTCAAGAAAACCTTTTAACTGATTGAATGGAACACCAATAAAATCCATTTTCCTGAGTTTTGCTATTTCGGCACCTGATAAATTCAGTCCCTTAGCGGTATTAATATCATCAATGATGGCATTCTTATGCGACTTATCACCCAGCATTAAAAAAACTTTGCCATCCTTTGTAAGCGTTACCAGTATAGCTTCTTCCTTGGCTACCTTGGTAGATACCGATGAGGGAGTTATAACTGCTACGGCTTCCGGTGGTTTTGTTTTAGTTGCCAGAATGAAGAAAGATAGCAATAAAAACGCAACGTCACACATGGCCGTCATATCAATATGTGTGCTTTTACGCGGTAATTTGGCTCTTGACATTTTTACTAAATTTAATTATTTACTTAGATACAAAAATTGCATTTTTCCATACATTTTATTTGTACAGAGAAGCAAAACTTTGTGTTAAAGTAAACCCTGATTCATCAATACCGTAAGTGATACCATCAATTCGTGTGGTAAAAATATTATAGAAAATAATAGAGAAAGCAGATGTACCAATACCTAAAGCTGTATTGTACAAGGCCTCAGCAATACCCTGAGATAATTTACCTGCAGCAGCTCCTCCTCCATCTCCTTCACCTAATGCAGAGAAAGAACGGATCATACCTAACACCGTACCCAACAAACCTAACAAAGTTGCTACCGATGCAATAGTTGACAGGAAAACAAGGTTCTTTTCAAGCATGGGCAATTCAAGGGCTGTAGCTTCTTCCACTTCTTTTTGAATCGCCATTACTTTTTGATCTGTAGACAATTCCGAATTGCTGATCATTTCCCTGTAACGGTGCAAACCTGCCTTCATTACATTACCAACACTACCTTTTTGTTTATCACATTCTGCTACTGCAGCATCCAGGTTTTTATTGGCAAGATGGTATTGCACTTTACGGATAAAGTCGGCATTACTTCCTGTACCAGTCGCTTTGGAAATGGTTAAAAATCTTTCAATGATAAAAGTCAATACGGTTAAAAAACACCCGATAAGGATCGGCACAATAATACCACCAGAATACATATTATACAAAGAGTTTTTGGCACCTTCGTGACTTGGCCAAAACCATCCTGTTCCTGGGTGATTGAAATGCGATGGATTACCCAAGATAACTCTCCAGATAAAATAGCCAGAAAGTACGCATACTAAGGGGGCAACCCATGAAATAGAATTACCTGCTTTTTTTGCCTGTACTGAAGTTGATGGTTTTACGGTTGCAGTTGATTTTGTTTCTGCCATGACGTTCAATTTTTAGTGAGTTAAGTGTAAATGTTGTTTGTGAAAATTAATATTAAATGCTGATAAAAACGACTTTTAACCATTAAATATCCTGGTAGAAATATCTTTTTGGCGAAGCACAAGTTAATAAAATAATTGAATCTAACAACCGGGAGGAAGAATTTTTATAAGTTTTTATTAAGAAGTAACGCAAGCCTGTAAAATTTACGGTTTGTGTACCTCACAGAGGGTATTTATTTAAGTATTATTCATATCGCAGTGCAACAATAGGATCGAGCTTTGCAGCCTTGTATGCCGGATACAGACCTGCAAGCAAGCCAACCATCGTACATACTATTACACCGGTAATTACCCATAACCAGGGAACTACAAAACCAGTCTTTAATAATACAGCAACAATATTTCCAAATAATATGCCGGCGGTAATTCCAACAAAAGCGCCCATCAGGCTTATTAATATAGATTCCCATAAAAATTGTGCCCTTACTTCGCCTGCTTTGCCGCCTAAAGATTTTATTAATCCAATTTCCTTTGTTCTTTCATTTACGGCAACCAGCATTATATTCATCAGGCCAATAGCCGCCCCTATCAAGGTTATCAACGCAATTGCCATGGTAGCATACTGCAAAAAGCCGAGATTTTTCATCAGTGATTGCGCTATGCTGTCGCTTTTGTCAACATAAAAATTATCTTCTTCTTTTACATCTAATTTTCTTACCGGCCTGAAAATCCCTTTTGCCTCGCCAATAGCAACATCCATCATTTTAAGATCGGATACCATGATTGCAATATTATACGACTGGCCTGTTGAACCGAACAGACGGCGAATGGTATTGTAGGTAGTAATTACCACTTTATCGGCATTCATAAATGCACTGCTTCCTTTATCTTTCAAAATTCCAATGATGCGGAATTTATTGCCTGCTACCGTAATGATTTTGTCTATGGCACGCCCGGTATTATCTCCATATAATTTTTGCGCAATTACATTTCCAATTACACAAACACTTCTGCCTGATTCTACATCTGCTTCATTAAAATTTCTGCCGTACGATAATTCATACCCGTTTAATTGCAGGTAGTTTTCATCACCACCCGTTACCCTGATATCTGGATTTGTCTTTTTTACTTCATTACTAACAATGATACCATTGGGTCCTGATAAAGCAATTCCAACAATTGCAGGAAAACTGTAGCGTTGCTTAAATGCCCTTGCATCTTCTAATGTAATCAACTTTCCCTCGCTGGATGCCCTTACAACTGTATTTCGATTTCTTTTTTTTGTTTCTCCCCTGTTGGGGCCACCGCCGAAACGTATGTTTCTTTCTTTAAACCGTATGCTGAATGCATTGGCACCCATGGTAGAAAAGCTTTGTGTAAGACTTTGATTAACTGCCTGCACAGCAGTAATGATTGCAATGAGCGCCATAATACCCAGTGCAATAATAATCACTGTAATGGCTGTTCGCAGCCTGTTACTTTTTACTGTTTGAAAAGATAATGCAATAGAATCGCCTGTTTTCATGACTTTAAAATTCTGCTTAAAGTTAATCCTGAAAATCTATTAGTACTGTAAAAAGTTTATAAACGGTAATTACAGAAAATTATACCAGTTAATTATTAAAAACCCATCTCCGAAATAATACTTTACAGGCCGCAAAAATAATATACCAATACCTGTTTGTAAAGCAGCCTAATAATGTAACCAGTCTATAATAATAGAAGGCCATATTCCTACAGCAACAATGAGCGCTGCTGTAATAATGAGTAAGGTTTTAAAAGCAGGCGTAACGTCCCATTGCTGGGTTACAGAAGAATTGTTCTCTTTAAAATAAATTGCCTGTATTACCTTAAAATAATAGTAAGCACTGATGGCAGCGCACAACACGGCAAAAACAACCAGCCAGTTTTGATGCCCGTCGTTCACCGCAGCTATCAGCATAAATAATTTTGCCTGAAAACCTGCTGTTAAAGGAATGCCGGTTAAAGACAGTAAAAATATCGTGGCCGTAAATGCAAGTACCGGTTGCTGCTTTGCCAAACCGTTAAAGCCATCAATGGTGTAATCGTTCATTTTAATAAGTACTGCAAATAACCCGATAGTAGCAAGGCTATAAGCTGCAGTGTATAAAATAATACCTTCCTTGGCAAATTGATTGAGCGCAAAAATAGACAGTAACATAAAGCCTGCCTGTGCAATGCTGGAGTAAGCAAGCATACGTTTTACACTTTGCTGAAATACCGCGGTTAGGTTACCAATTAGTAAAGTTGCCGCAGTAATAATGGCAATCAGTATTTGCCATTGTTGCTGTGCGGTACCAAATGCTTGTGCAAACAATCTTATAAAAGCAATAAAACCCGCAGCCTTAACAATGGTTGCCATAAAAGAAGTGAAAACGGTCGGCGCTCCGTCGTACACGTCCGGTGCCCAGAAATGAAATGGCGCAGCAGATACTTTAAATGCCAAAGCAATCAACAGTAATACCAGGCCAATTGCAATCATCACCGGCATTTTACCCACACCCAAATTAATATTGCTGATATAAAAAGAAGGTGTACCCACATTTCCCCCATAAATAAAGGCAATGCCCATTAAAAGAATGCCCGTTGAAAAGGCGCCCATCAAAAAATATTTTAAGGCAGCTTCATTACTTTTTAAATTACGTTTATCGCTACCGGTTAAAATATACAAGGGGATAGATAAAATTTCTATTCCTAAAAATAAAGTAAGCAACGTATTAAAAGTAGCAGCAATTGCTACACCACATAAAACAAAAAATATAAGGGCAAAATATTCAGAAACATTGTTACCTACCTTTTCGATATCTCTTCCGTTTAATAAAAAAAGTAATAGTGTACAAACAAGCGCTATAGTGATGAAGGTTAAATTAAAACTGTTAAAAGTCAGCATGTCTTTTAACTCAATAATAAAGAAGGGTTGCTGCCGGTACAATTCAATACAATTGGCAACAATAGTTAGTATCAAACCAGCGATGGCCCAATATTTTGGTGTACTTTTCTTCTTGAAAAAAGCACCGCCCAACATCATCACGATACCCCAGACTGCTGTTATTATTATTGCGTTCATATTTACCCGATACCGCCCAAATGCGGAAATGTTTTATATAATTACTTAAATCTCGTTATGATATCTGTTACTGTATCTTTTGTAAGATCAAATAATGGCTGCGGATAAATCCCTGATAAAAATATAGCAACCACTATAATACTTAAAGCAACCTGTTCGTTCGCAGAAATTTCTTTCATAGTTGCAGTAAGTGTATTCACCTGGCCATAAAATACTTTTTGTACCATACTCAAAGTATAGACTGCAGCAAGAACGATACTTAACAATGCAACAGCAGCAATCCAAATATTAAATTGAAATAAACCGCTAAACATCATGAACTCGCCTACAAATGCATTGGTTAATGGCAATGCAATGTTTGCAAAACCTATTACCACCAGCATGATGGTAAGGGCAGGTGCTTTAAGGGCAATACCACTTAACTGTGATATTTTGCGTACGCCCAATTGTCTTTCTATCATTTCAATTACAATCCATAAACCTATGATATTAATGCCGTGGTTAAACATTTGAATCATTACTCCTTCCAACCCTATTTGTTTGGTTGTAAAAATAGTGGCGCTCATTAACCCGATATGGGCAATAGAAGAATAGGCTACCAGGCGTTTTAAATCATCCTGCCTTATGGCTAACAGGCTGGCATACACGATACCGGTTACTGACAAAATAATTACCACCGTATCGAATTTTGCAACAGCCTGCGGAAACATGGGCAATAACCAGCGGATGACTCCAAACAAACCCATCTTTACCATTACGCCACTCAATACCATCGTAACTGCTGAAGGTGACTGCTCGTATGTATCGGGTTGCCATGTATGAAATGGAAACACCGGCATCTTAATTGCAAAAGCAATAAAAAATAACCAGAACAACCAGTTTTGCTGACCGGCTGTTAACTGTGCCGCATAAAAATAATTCATGGCAAAACTATGTGCTGAAACCA
>JAYUBR010000311.1:0-2009 GCA_043740775.1 Ferruginibacter sp.
TGAAAAACCAGAACTGAAAGCAGCATTTATTAATGGTGATGTATTTGTAGGCGACAATCAATTGAAAGCCTTAACACAAATTAAAACCAAAAATGAACTGATAGGCGAAGTAATTGGATTGTTACAATCTCCTATACAACGTGTATTGGGTGCTTTGCAAAATAAAGATGCAGCAAAGGCAGCCGAAGCTGTTGAAGAAACTGCCCCGGTGGCTGAAGCTACTGCAACGCCATCAGTTGCTGAAACTATTGTACCAACTACAGAAGTTACAACACCAGCCAGTGATGACACTACTGCCCCGGCAGCACCAAACAGCATAATGTAAGCATATCGTTTTATTGGATTGTATAAAATATTACCCTGGCCGGATGGGAAAAAAAAGGCAAGTAACAATTTTTTTTAAACTCCGCCGGAGTCCAAAACAATGAAGGCGGGAAAAATGTAAACATTATGGCAGACGTAAAAGCATTAGCTGAAAACCTGGTAGGTTTAACAGTAAAAGAAGTTCAGGAATTAGCTGAATTTTTAAAATCAGAATACGGTATCGAACCGGCTGCTGCTACAGTTGTAGTAAGTGCCGGCGGTGGTGAAGCTGCTGTTGTTGAAGAGAAAACATCTTTTAATGTTATCTTGAAAGCCGCAGGCCCCAACAAATTAGCAATCGTAAAGATCGTTAAAGAATTAACGGGATTAGGATTGAAAGAAGCGAAAGATTTAGTGGATGGCGCTCCAAAGCCAATTAAAGAAGGTGTTGATAAAGCAACTGCAGAAGAATTAAAAAATAAGTTAGCGGAAGCAGGTGCTGATGTTGAAGTAGTTTAATTAAAGGTTATAAAATAGCTTTAAGGCCGGAGAGAAATCTTCGGCTTTTTCATTTGATTAAAATCAGAAAAAAAGAAATTATTTAATCAGGAGTGATTGAGTTATTGATGCATGGTTATTACCTGTTATTCTTATAGCGTAGATTCCCTTTGCAAACCTCTTATTGATTGACAATGTAGGCTGGTACATTGTTGTAGTATTAATTGCCTTACCTTGCAAATTATAGATTATTATGGTTGCTGGTAAAAACTGGTTGGGTATTGTTATTTTAAAATCGTTCTCGGCGGGATTAGGATAAATACTTACTCCAAGATTGGACTGATTTTTTGTCATGGCAATTTCAGAATAAGTTATGTTGCCAGTTATCTCAGTTATTTTTATTCTGAAATAATACGTGCCAGGGTCTATAATATTGTCGATAAATTGATAACTATTAATTGAATTTCCTTTACCGGTTAAAATAGCAATGTCTTTAAAATCGCCGGAATTCCGGCTTCTTTGAACGGTGTATGTGATGCCAGCACTTTCATTGTAAGTTGTCCATTTTACAATACAATTGGTTCTGTCTGTTACTTTTAAAGAAAAATCGCTTAATTTAAGAGGTGTTGTAAAAAGTGGAATGATGACACATCCATTGGAGGCACCAGGAATAATGGATGCAAAAATCAGCGGGATATCGCAGGGAACACAAACGAAAGCATTAGAAACACCTGAACCACCATAAACACCAGGCATCTGAACAGACGTAATTAAGGAAATAGGAAACCCACCATAAATATTCACAATTACACCTTCTGGCCAGCCTTGTAATACAACCCCACAGCCAAGGGGGCATTGAGCGTACGTACTTTCAAAAGCCTGAGCATTTTGAGGACATTGAGATTTTGTTTGTTCTAAACATCCCATTGCTGCCAAAATAATCAGAAAAAGCTTTTTCATGGTTAGGTAATTGAATCTATATCTATTTACTTGTCTTTAACGATAAACTACCACTATTAGTATAAATAGACTTTGCTAATCATCATTTTGGCTAAATAAAACCGAAAACTCTAAATTGTTAACAAAATGGATTTTACCAAAAATCAATCCAAAGTCATAAAAATTGATTGAAGTATTTCTATAATTGAATACTATGTCGTACATTTGCCATCCTTTAATTTCGGGTTAGTGGCGTTAGTCATATTTAA
>JAYUBR010000312.1:0-6780 GCA_043740775.1 Ferruginibacter sp.
TTGGCGTTGATACAAAAACCAACAGCAATGAATAAAAGAAAAAATGGTAATAAAAAGAACCGTTTTAAAAAATTAGATTGAAGCATTCTTCGTAAAATATAGAGTTGGGTTCTTTGATTTTGCTTTTCAGCCTCTCGAAAAAACTCAGGTTATTAAATTGCTTTTCTTTTTTTCATTACAACAAAAAACCCGATTGCAATTGCCAGGCCAATAAGCATGTAAATAAAAAAGTGATTTGATTTTATTTCGGGAATTTCTGTTATTGTCAAAAGTTGGTTTACCGTAATGTTTCTGATGGTTTGCTTATTGCCACCCGTCCAGTAAACAGTGATTTTATCAATTTTGGTAGCATTGCCTATTCCAAAATGAGCTATAACAGAATTCTGAGAAAGATGACTGGAAGCTCCCCCATCTATTTCCCGAATCATTTTTTTGCCGCCCACTTCAATTTCAATTTTTGAACCAATGCCATGGCTCTCCGCCTCTATTCCTTTGAGGGCAATTTTTATCCAGTTGCCTTTTGTTGAATCATTTCTATAAAGTTTGGTAATGGATGGCACAGGATAATCAAGCACAGGAGCCTGATTTACCACCAATATATCCAGGTCTCCATCATTGTCATAATCGAACACAACAGAACCACGCCCGATCCCGTAATCGGCCAGCCCGATGCTACTTGCATGCTCCTGGAATTTGCCGCCTGTATTTTCAAAATAAAAATCGGCCATGGGTACACAATTGGGATTAAGATCACCATTGGCAACAAACAGATCCACATCTCCATCATGGTCAAAATCGGCGAAGTTAGCACCCCAGCTAATGGCGAAATAACCCATTCCCAATTCTTTGGCTTTATTTACAAATGGCTTACCAACGCCCTGGTTAACCATAAAACAATTGAACCTTATATTAGTCATGTAATAGTCCATTAGCCCGTCATTATTATAATCACCCACTGCGGTTCCCATTGAATTAATCTTTAGGTCCATGCCTGTTTCTTTGGCAACATCAATAAACTTCTTTTTTGGAAACTGGTTTTCCAGCAACATGTCAGGAGTACGTTTATAACCAAAATCATGATTCACGAATAAGTCCTGGTCGCCATCGTTATCAAAGTCTGTAAATATAGCGCCGAACCCAAAGCCCCGGTGATCAAGCCCATACTCTGAATACACATCTCTGAACCTTTTGCCCTTTTCATTGAGCCAAAGATTTCCTTTGGCGATCTGATTTGCCCCAACCACTGTGGCATCGTTGATAACACTTAGTTTTCCCTGGTATTCGTTGAAGTAATTACCCACATATAAATCCGGCCAGCCATCTGCATTGAAGTCGCCAAAGCTGGCGCCGGTGCTGAAAGTGAGTACCTGGTCAAGACCATACTCTTTGGTGGCATCCCGAAATGTGCCGTTTCCATTGTTCAGGAACAACAGGTTGTGCGCCCGTGGAATTAATTGCTTTTCATCTCTGCTGGTGATGGTAGTAACAAATAAATCAACAAACCCGTCACGGTTTACATCCGCACTTGTTACGCCCTGCGTTACAAATTTTTTTGTAACCGTTAACCCCGATTGTTCAAAAACATTGGTGAATGTACCGTTGCCGTTATTTTTATATAAGACATCATCATTGGTACCACTGGTAATATACAGGTCTTCGTACCCATCATTGTTGTAATCAAAAACACAAGCTCCGCCGCCAAACATACCTTCATACACTTTAAATACATGGTTGATACCGGCTTGCGTAGTAACATCTGTAAAATGAGTTTGCCCAAAACTTTTGTTGGTATAAAAGCCTGCAAATAATAAAAGAGCAATGGAGTAAGAGCGCATTTTATCTGTTTAAGATTTTACTTTTTTCCAGTTCAACTGATTAATATTGTTGGCTATTATTTTTCCTTTTTCCAACCCCCTTTCATTATCCTGCGGGGTGTGAATGCCGCCATAAAAACGGGAATTAGCGGTTTCCTCCGCAACTTCCCAAAATGATTTAAAATGGCGTACTTTAAAGTCTGCATTTCTTATTTCATCCCTTGGTCGCCCAACATGGGCACTATCTGTAAACGAAAAATTTTCGCCATATAAATTGGTTAGCACCGTTGCTGCAGCAGCGGCCTGTATTGCATGCCCGGATGGAAATGCAGGAAAAGGGGGATCGGGCCAAAAGGATTCCCATTGCTGATCAATATGCTGTGTTACATATGTATTTGCCCGTTCGGTAAAAAACTGGTATTTCCATTTCCAGCAGTTTCTAAAAGCATCCGCTACTGCCATACCAATACGGGCATAGGTTTCAGCACATTTTATCAGTACCGGTTTTGTTTTTTTGATAGCAATGGTAGCGAGGTAATAGGAATGTCCGGGCGGTGTAAAAGTTACATCCGGATCATCACTCCACCAAATGGCAGCTTCTTTTTCATCCTGCGTAAGCATCTTTTTCTTTTCATACACCTGCATAAACTGTTTATAATAAGGGGAGCCTTTTACAGTATCAAAAGCTATAAATGCAGGGGCTTCAATGGCTGAATCAACCGAAATAAAAGTGCGGTTTTGTCCCCAATGCGGATGTAGCGAAAAATGACTGAAAGACTGGGCATAAAGAGGCGGTCGCCAGCATCCGGGCTTGTCAGCAAAAACCAGTTTTTTATCAAAGTTATTGAGATACCCCCGATGGCCGCCGTCGGTTTTAGACCATTCAAAAATTGATTGTGCTATTTTTCTTCCGTATAAAATTGACCTGTTGACAACAGCAGTATCTGTGTTTAGAATTTTAAATACGCTTTCAAAATGTTGTTCCAGGGAATCAATTCTTTTTTTATTTTCGTCTGATGTTTGTATGTAAATATTGCGGATAATTTCTGCCTGGCCGGCATTTAAAGCCAGTTGCCAGTTGTAGGCCAGCCCTTTTTCGGTTTGTGGTAAACTACCTAACCCATTTAATTCGGGAGCTACTGATTGGTATTCAGGATAACCATTTACAACAGACTCATACATGGTGAGGCCTATATAACCAAAACACCTGGAAGCAAACGTAGGAGAATTTGCAGGGGTTGTTTTCGTAATATAAGTTGTCATGTCCGCCCATGCTGTAGCTACTTCGTAATCTTCCGGTGGTTCTTTATTTTCCTGTTTGCACGATGCGGTGATGCCGGCAATCAACAGGCAGTATACAATACAATTCGTCAAAAATTTTTCTCGTATCATTTCTTTTTATCTGATAAAGAATAAGCAATTAAATTTTTATTATTAACCCCCAAATAAATTTTCTGATTTAGTTGAATGGCGCTTCTCACATCACCCCATACATTGAAACCCGATTCCGTTTGTTTGATGTAATTGAAGTTTCCATTGCCATCTCCCCCCAGCAATATCCCATAGTTGGCATCAAATTTACCCAGCCTTATTTTGGTATGACTGTTATTGCCGCAAAGCAACAGATCGGTCTTTCCATCTTTATTAAAATCCATTTGGGTAATAGTATATACCGGTGAGTATTGAACTTCTTTTGGCAAGTTTGCTACTTTAAATTTCCCGGCAGCGGTACTCATAAAAAAAGTAGTGCTCATATCATCGGCAGCAAGGTGATTGGCTTGTTTCAATTCATCATGCTGAAAAAGTTCTTCCATGGTTATATCGGCATAACTGGCAAAAGTGGAGAATCGCTTCCGGAGCATCGGCAACTGCCCTACCAATTCATCACGGCTAAGGTAAGGGTAACTTTTATGCTGAATATAAAAACTAAATAAAGGATCTACAGAACCATTATTATCAAAGTCTTTGTAATACATTTCCAGGGGTTCTTTTTCCGAAGCCTTGAACTGGGTATTGAGGCCCATATTTCCAATAACAAGGTCCGGCTTGCCATCTGAATTGAAGTCACCAACAGTGATTGTATTCCACCAGCCAGAATAGGATTTATCAAAAAACTGGTTGCTACAATTTATAAGCTTCCCATTGTTTTGCCGAAACACAGTCACGGGCATCCACTCTCCTACAATCACCAGCTCATTCTTTTTATCCTGGTCAAGGTCTACCCATGCGGCATCGGTTATCATTCCAAACCGGGATAGCACGGGGCAAATTATATTGGTTTGATCCGAAAAATTTCCTTTTCCATCATTGATTAGGATATAGCTTTTCGGCGCTTCCGGATAACGTCCGGGAACTACTCTCCCTCCAACAAAAATATCTGGAAAGCCATCGCCGTTTATATCCTGGATTCTTACACAGGACTTGCTGCCCCTGGTATCCGGAAGATTATTGCTTTTAAAAAAGTTGTTTTTACCATCGTTTAAATAAAGCCGGTCTTGTAACAAGGAATCTGATTCCTTAAAATTATGATAGCCACCACTGGCCACATAAATATCCGGATGACCATCGCCATTGGCATCGAAGACTGCTATATCTGCATCTGCAAACGCTTTGTCCTGATCAAAAACAGGTATCTTTTTTTGTATCAACGCACCGCCTTTTTGTTGCATAAATATACGTGTAGCCTCACCAGCTGAACCGCCAACCAACATATCTTCAAGGCCATCCTTGTTTAAATCATATTTAGTCATGCATGGCCCGTTGTATGAAAATTGACTGATAAGCAGCAGTTGCCGGTTAAAGTCATTGGTACTTGTATCCGCATTATCACATTTAATATTAGACTGAATTTCAGTAAACCATTTTGGCGCCGGCATGGTGGATGATTCCTGATCATGCGCATCTTTTTCATTGATGGTAAGCAACTGATTGGACTTGACGTTGTACAATTTTTGTACTTTTCCACTGTTCCAGTTTATTATCATAGAGTCAGCTTTCTCTGCTTTCCCCATACCAAAATGAAGGGTGAAAGATACATTCGAAAGATACCCTCTTGCAGGATTTTGCTCCAGTGTTTGTAACTGTCCGTTTTGAAAAAGTTTAAGTTTAGCACCCAGGCCTTGTGTGTTACCTCCTTCTCCAATTAAGTGTATGTTCAGAAAATGATTGCCATTTAGTTTCTCTGATTCATTTCTGTAAATAAATGCCGGTTGGTTAATATTGTTTACAACCAAATCAAGGTCGCCATCATTGTCAAGGTCTGCATAAATAGCTCCGTTACTATTTGATTGCTGGGTTATTCCCCAGTCCTGGTTTTTGTTTTCAAAACCATTGCCCTGCTTATTCTGAAAAATATAATTCACCACATTTGATGAAGGCATTTCCTTTAAAATTTTCATTACATCTTCCCGCTGTAATCTTCCTTTTTCTTTCACGTAATCATTCATGTAATTAATAAAATCGAGATTGGTATAATCGCGTTTATAACCATTTGAAACATAAATATCCTTCCATCCATCATTGTCGTAATCGGCTAAAAGGGGTGCCCAGCTCCAGTCGGTGTTGGAGATACCTTCCAACTGCCCTACTTCGCTAAAGGTTCCGTTACCATTATTTAATTGCAGCATGTTACGCATGTACTGATAATAAAATCCACTACGCACATTCACATTGAATTTTTCATAATTATCCGGCGCCAGCAACAATTTTTGCCGGTGGTTATCTTCCGGCAGCATATCAAGGGTAAAAATATCGGTAAGCCCGTCGTTATTAATATCGGCTACATCATTGCCCATAGAAAACTGGCTTGTATGACCGATACTGGTTTTTAGTTGGTTGGTAAAAGTGCCATTTTTGTTATTGATATAGAGATAATCGGGTACCGCATAATCGTTGGATACATAAAAATCCGGCCAGCCATCATCATTAAAATCTGAAATACCAAGCCCTAATCCATAACTCAGTTCTGAGCCATTGATGCCGGCGCTGACTGTTACATCTTCGAATTTTCCGTTGGTTTGTTTGTATAAACGCAGGCCTTTATCCGGGTTATCTTGTTTAAAAAGCTGCCTGGTTCCTTCAACACTCAGTAAGGGCAAATTTTTGGGATTATGATTCAGCAGCAACATATCAAGATCACCATCCTTGTCATAGTCCAGAAAATAAGATTGATTGCTGAAAGCAGTACTTGCTAAACCAAAGGCTTTTGCTTTTTCTTCAAACACTGGTATTCCCTGGGGATTATTACCTGTATTTATAAAAAGCTGATTGGTTCTTTTTTCAGGTGGCAAAGCGCCTGAATAACAAACATAAATATCCAGTTTGCCATCTCCGTTAATGTCAACTACATTCACCCCTGTTTTCCATGGGCCTGGCCTACCCGATGCACCCGAGATCGTTGTAATGTCCTGGAATTGCATATTGCCTTTATTAAGGTACAATTTATTATCCCCCATATTGGACGTAAAATAAATGTCAACCAATCCATCATTGTTAAAATCGCCTGCAGCTACGCCGCCGCCATTATAGAAATACTCATACATCAATATGTTAGTATTTAAGCCTTCTGTTAACGTATTCTCAAAATGAACATTTGTTTGGTCAGGATTTAGTAGTGTAAAAAGATGATTGCCCGTTTCTTCTTTATTGGCAGTGGTATTGGTTTTACTATTGCATGCTGATAAAAGCACAAAACTTAGAAGAATTAAGTAATAAAATAGTCTGTGAAGCTTCATTTGAAATGGGTCAAAAGTAAAAAAATCTATTTCAAAATTGAAATAGATTTTTTTACTTTAGGTTAATTAATACAATTAGTATCCAGGATTATTCTTACCTTCTAATTTATTATTTCTCTTTACTTCATCCCTGTTGATAGGCCTGTAATACATTTTATCATCCCATTTTCTCGTTTCATTTTCTGTATTATTTACGGGATTATAAGTATACGAATAAACAGATTTATCATACC
>JAYUBR010000313.1:0-2006 GCA_043740775.1 Ferruginibacter sp.
TTCGTGCAGTGGCATATCCCCCACTTTTTCACTCATATTAACGAAGAAATAACTCCTTAAAAAGAAACCCAATGCATGATAAGGATTCACATCGGAACCTGCTGCTTTTTTGGCCGCAGCTTCCATTGCCACCACATTATTCAACGTGCCAAAGTTCCATCTGGCACTACCATTCCAATATTTATTATCACCATAATAAGTATAGTTAGATGCGATGTATTGGCCTGCTTTATCTTCGTAATCGCCAGGGTAAACAACCACATCGGCTAATACTGCCCTTAATAATACGCCAGGTGGCACTTGTAAAGGTTTATTGTTATTGTTTGCATTGTCTTCAAACTTTTTACTACAGCCTGCTAATAATACAAGCCCTGTTAGTGCAAGAAGTATTTTATATTTAAACGATTTCATACAAATATGTTTTTGTTTGATGTATTATGTTTTTAGAAAACCACATTAATGTTAACGCCATAACTTCTGGTGGTGGGTGTTTGCAGGTTATACTCCAATCTTGCACCTCCAAACTGGTCACGCCCGGGGTATTGATCAACATCCATGTCTTTAAATGCAGCAGGAAAAAAATATAGCAGGTTTCTTCCCACCAATGAAACATCTATTTTACTGATTGATTTTGGCAATAGTTGCTTAGGCAATGAATAACTGATTACCACTTCACGCAATTTTGCATATGTTTTGTTAACGGTGGTATGCTGTGGATCATTAAAGAAGCTGCTTACATAATCCTGAATCCATAAAGTAGCTGTTTTATTTTGCGTAAAGGTTAAAGATTTAGCGTTGGTAATTACACCTGTTGTAGGGTCATATTGAATCAGACTACTTCCAGGAATATTTGGATCACTACTCACAACCTGAACACCATCTCCACTCAGGATAGGAATACCACTTGCATCCACTGCACCTGCATAACCAGCATCACCCCAATGGTTTGATTCGTATAAACGGGCTGCACCAATTTTGCCGGTATTGGTATTTTCTCCGCGTCCACCTTCTGTTAACTTGCGTAAAACCCGGTCCTGAATTTTCCCACCCATCATTCCATCAAACTGAAAGGCAAAACTGAAAGATTTATAAGAAAATTTGTTGTGAACACCCCATGACCAATCAGGATCAGCATTACCCAGGTATTGTGCTTTTGGAAGATAAATAGGGTAACCACTTTCATCATGAATTACTTTTCCTTGTGGAGTCAATGCTTCATAATAACTGAATAATCTATCTACTCTGTCGCCAATTTTATTAGGATATCCTGTACCATTGCCAAGGGTGGTAGCACCACCTGCAAATTTTGCAAATACTTCTTTATAGGTAGCCCAGTTAACCAGTACATCCCAACGGAAATCTTTTTGTTGAATGGGCGTTCCTGTTAAAGAAACTTCAGCTCCTGTTCTTTTAGTAGTAAAACCGGTAGTTACAAAATAACCCAACCCACTTGCTTCTGAAATAGGCTGGTTAGAGATAACCGGACCATCTGTATATTGAAAGTAAGTAGCACTTAAACCAACACGGTTCTTTATGAAACGAATATCGGTACCTACCTCAATGTTACTTCTTGAAGATGGTTTAACGCCCGGATCAATTGCATAACCCGGTGCATAAGCTCCTGTTAAATTATTATAAACCGGTGCGGTAGAATAAGCAGGATGCTGTAAAGCATAAGATGGTCCATCATAAGGAGTATAGTAATTGTTACCATATCCTGCAGCACCACCAGTACCGAGGCTTTGGAATGAAGAACCCGCAAAAGCACTGGTTCCACCATCTTTTACATTGGTATAGCCTCCTCGTATTTTCAAAAAGGTAATTGCCTTTGGAAGTTCTACATAATCAGAGATCACTGAACTTAAAGTTACAGATGGATAGAAATAAGCATTATTACCAACGGGCAAGGCCGATGTTTTATCTAAACGGCCTGTGGTAGAAATATTAAAATATTTTTTATACCCAAGATCAATTGAATAATAGGCACTTGTCTGAATTAATTCAGA
>JAYUBR010000314.1:0-6768 GCA_043740775.1 Ferruginibacter sp.
TACAATTATTGGCCCAGAATTTTACTGCAAAAGAAGTCAGCCGCTGGCAACAACAGGCTAAACAGGTTTCCATTAAAAGAGACAATTGGGGCATTCCGCATATCAATGGTACAACAGATGCGGATGCCGTTTTTGGTTTATTGTATGCGCAATGTGAGGATGATTTTAAAAGAGTGGAATTGAATTATATTGAAAAACTGGGGCGGATGGCAGAAATAAAAGGCGAAGCTGTTTTATATGATGATCTGTTGCTACAGTTATTGATAGACTCTGCAGATGCAAAAAAAGATTACAATGCGGCGGCTCCATGGTTAAAAAAATTATTGAATGCCTATGCAGATGGCATCAATTTTTACTTGTATAAAAATCCGCAGGTAAAGCCGCAACTACTTTCCCGCTTTAAGCCCTGGTATCCATTATTGTGGACGGATGGAAGTATTGGTGCCATTAACACAGCAGATATTTCTACTGCTGATGTAAAGAATTTTTATGGGGGAGAAAACGGTACTGCAGTCGCTGTTGCAAAAGATCCTGATCAGCAAACCGGTTCCAATGGGTTTGCGTTTGGGCCTTCTATCACCGCATCGGGCAATGCTATTTTGTACATCAATCCGCATGTAACTTTTTATTTCAGGCCCGAAGTGCAGGTTACCAGCACGGAAGGATTGAATGTGTACGGTGCCGTTACCTGGGGACAGTTTTTTGTGTACCAGGGATTTAATGAACATTGCGGATGGATGCATACCAGCAGCAATGTAGATGTGGCAGATTTATACGAAGAAAAAATAATCACCCAAAATAAAAAACTTTTTTACGAATACGATCACCAGTTAAAACCGGTTATTCAAAAGAAAATGGTGTTGCGGTTTGTAGAAAAGGGCCAACTGAAAACGAAAACCATACAAGCATATTTTACGCACCACGGGCCGGTGATGGCGATACGCAATAACAAATGGATCAGCCTTAAATCCTTTAACCGTTCTGCTATTAGTTTGCAGCAAAGCTGGCTGCGTACCAAGGTGGTTAATTTTGAGGGCTATAAAAAAGTAATGGACCTGAAAGGCAATACCAGCAACAATACCGTGTATGCAGATGACAAAGGAAATATTGCTTACTGGCATGGTAATTTTATACCGGTAAGAGATAAAAAATTAAACTGGGCATTGCCGGTGGATGGCAGCACTTCTGCAACTGAATGGAAAGGATTGCATGAGCAAAAAGATATTGTTCACCTGTTTAATCCGGCGAATGGCTGGCTGCAAAATTGCAACTCCACTCCATTTTCTGCTGCCGGTAATAACAGTCCAAAAAAAGAAAGCTACCCGGCATACATGGCACCAGACGGAGAAAATTTCAGGGGTGTAAATGCGGTAAGAATTTTGGGTATAGAAAAAAAATATACGCTTGATAAAGTAATCGCTACTGGTTATGATACCTATCTTACTGCCTTTGAAATTTTGATACCAGCACTGGTAAAATCGTTTGAAAGAAAGATTGCCTCCGGAGACACCACCTACAACATGCTGAAAGAACCTATGGCTGTTTTAAAAACCTGGGATTATCATTCCGGCGAACAATCCATTGCCACCACTCTGGCTATTGAATGGGCGCAAAAATTAGACAAGACGATACAGAAAATTTATGTTGATGAAAGAGAAAGCGACCAGGTACAAAACACCAAACAATTTGCAACTATTGCAACTACAGAACAATTAATAACTCCATTGGTAACTGTAATAAATGAACTCAATAAAAAATTTGGCAACTGGCAAATTCCCTGGGGAACCATCAACCGTTTTCAACGCATCACCGATGACATCCCTGATCAATACAATGATAGTTTACCAAGTATACCTATCGGTTTTGCATCTGCCCTTTGGGGGCAAATACCGTCATACAACAGCAAATATTTTCCGGGAAACAAAAAGCGCTATGGCGTAAGTGGCAACAGTTTTATTTGTGCCGTTGAATTTGGTAAAAAGATAAAAGCAAAATCATTGCTGGCGGGTGGTGAAAGCGGCGACCCTTCATCCAAACATTTTAAAGACCAGGCTGAAATGTATACCCATGGACAGTTTAAAGAGGTGTTGTTTTACCCGGAAGATCTTGAAAAGCATATCGAAAAAATATATCATCCCGGTGAATAACCCTTGCGGCAGTTATAAACCACGCCATCGGTTATGATAATTTATAGTTGCGGTCAACCTGAGTCTAAAAGCCATTGTTAGCAATCACATCTTTATACCACAATGCAGATGCTTTAGGTATTCGATTCAAACTGTCTTTTTCAACATAATGTATTCCGAATTTTTTCGAGTAGCCACTGGCCCATTCAAAGTTATCCAGCAACGACCAGATAAAATATCCCTTTATATTTACCTTTGCTGCAATCGCTTCTCCAATGGTGGAAATATATCCTTTAAAGAATTCAATTCTTTCAATATCGTTTACCTGCCCGTCAATTAATTTGTCATCAAATGCACAACCATTTTCTGTAATAAAAATATTGGGATTATCATATCGTTCAGCAATCCATTGCAACAATTTTTTACAACCCCAGGGCACAATGGCCCATTGCATATCCGTTAGTTTCCATGCGGCATCAACACTCAGGTTAACATCCTGGTCTTCTGAAAGCCCGCCATTACCATACACGCTTCCCTCCTCTTTATTATTCGTTGCGTCTGATGCATACATGGTAGTATAATGGTTCAGTCCAAAAAAATCAGAAGAACCCTTCAGCAATATTTTTTCATTCTCTGTAAATACTGGTAAACGTTTACCCAATCTTTCTTTCATCACCGCAGGATAATCTCCTTTGTACACCGGATCAGCAAACCAGGCTAAAAAAAACTCCAGCGCCCTTTGTGCTGCTTCCTTGTCTGCAACACTATCCGTTAACGGCTCCCGCCAATCGCAGTTATTTGTAATACCTATAAAACCTTTTTGCTGGTGTTGAAATTTGGTACGATATACATGCACTGCCAGCGCATGTGCCAGCAATAAATTATGTGCCGCCACATAGGGCAGGTCGTTCGATTTTTTACCCGGTGCAAACACTCCATGGCCATACCCTAAAATGGCCACCACCCATGGTTCGTTGATAGTGATCCAGTTTTTTACGCGGTCGCCAAAATGCGTAAAACATACTTCTGCATAGTCTGCGAAAACAGCCGGTATTTCCTTACCCAGCCAGCCATCTATTTCAAACTCTAATGCTGCGGGCAAATCCCAATGATACAATGTTACCCAGGGTTCAATACCGGCTGCCAGTAATTCATTGATGAGTTTATTATAAAACCCAATTCCCTGCTGGTTTACATCGCCGCGACCAGCCGGCAGTATGCGTGCCCATGCAATAGAGAACCGATATGCCTTCAGGCCCATTGCTTTCATCAACGCAACATCTTCTGAAATACGGTGGTAATGATCGCATGCAATTTCTCCTGTATCACCGTCCTGCACTTTACCTGGAATTAAACAAAACACATCCCAGATAGACGGCCCCTTGCCCTCTTCTTTCCATGCACGTTCTACTTGGTAAGAAGAGGTTGCACTGCCCCAAATAAAATTTTCCGGGAATTGCTGCATCATGTTGCTGTATTTTAAAAATCATTTAAACAAACCGGCTTTTTAAATCCAGTAAACGAAGTGCCAAGTTATAGCAATTATATTTTTTTATTTCCCCCGTTTTTAATTATCAGCTAAAATAATTTTTACTACCCAGTATTTTAGTTTTACAGAAACTGTATTTTTAAAAACCCGGCAGCATTATTTTAAATACTGATACTTTTTTAATTTTTTTTGGGCGCATTTAAACACAAGTCAGCTAAAATATTGCTAATTGAAAAATAATGTTTTACTTAATGCATTCATACGAAACTGTCTGCAACGGCAGCGCTTTAGCCATTCTAAAATTAAAAAATGTACATTCTTTCAACTATTGACCTGCTTATCATTCTTGCCTATTTTGCCTTGATGGTGTTTCTTGGTTTTTACATGAAAAACCGGGCTAAAAAAAGTAAAGATGCTTACCTGATGGCCGGCAAATCTTTACCTTGGTATGCTTTGGGCTTAAGCGATGCCAGTGATATGTTCGACATCAGCGGCACCATGCTGCTGGTAAGCATGGCATTTTTATATGGCTTTAAAAGTGTGTGGATTCCATGGATGTGGCCAATTTTTAACCAGATTTTTTTAATGGTTTTTTTAAGCCGCTGGCTGCGCCGCAGTAATGCTACCACCGGTGCTGAGTGGCTTAAAACCCGCTTTGGGCTTACAGATCGGGGTGTTGGCCAAAGTCATAAAGTAGTAGTAGCCTTTGCACTTATTTTATGCATCGGCTACATGGCTTATGCCTTTGTGGGGGTCGGTGAATTTTTGCAAATATTTATTCCTTACGAGCGCATCAAAAATATTTTCCCTTTTTTAAATCATGGTGAAGCGGCCTATGCTGTAGGAACTAATCAGTACCGTGTGGCGTTGGAAATTTCCAAACATAGTACTGCTCAATTTTATGGCGTAACAATCTGTTTGATTGCAATGATGTATAGCATCCTCGGTGGAATGCATGGCATTGTACTTGCAGATGTGATCAAGTATATGATCATGATTGTTTGCTCGCTGTTTGTAGGGACCATTGCGATGCGGCATTTAAGCGCCACCGGCGTAAATGTATTAGATAGGGTTCCCAAAAGCTGGGATTCTCCGTTTTTTGGGATGGACCTTGGCCTGGACTGGACCAATAAATTAACCGATGCAAAAATTAAATTAGAAAAAGATGGTTACCAGTTATTTTCTGCCATCATGGGCATGATGTTGTTTAGCGGCATTATGAAAAGCCTGGCGGGCCCTGCACCCAACTATGATTGCCAGAAAATACTCAGTACCAAAAGCCCGGAGGAAGCCAGTAAAATGAGTGGTTTTATTTCGGTGATATTGATGCCCGTAAGATATTTTATGACGATGGGACTTTGTGTATTGGGCATTTTATATTTTAAAGATCTTGACTTGCAAAATGGTACCGATGGATTATTAAATTTTGAAAATATCATGCCTGCGGTAATCAGTAAATTTTTACCCGTAGGATTGATCGGATTGGTGCTGGCCGGATTTTTAGGCGCCTTTATGAGCAATTTTAGCGGTACTTTAAATGCAGGACAGGCTTATATTGTAAACGATATTTACTTAAAGTATTTTAACCCCACAGCCGACCGTAAAAAAGTGATTGCCATGAGTTACCTGAGTGGTATTGTGATGGTAATTTTTGGTATTGGCCTGGGCCTGTTCATCAAAGATGTGAACATGATTTTCAACATCATTACCGCAGGTTTGTATGGTGGTTTTGTTTGCGCCAATGTACTAAAATGGTACTGGTGGCGCTTTAATGCCAATGGCTTTTTTTATGGCATGCTTGCGGGTATTATTGTAAGCGCTATACCGCCGCTATTGAGTGTAACCGGTATTACTACTTATTTTGATGGCACCAGGATGTTGTATTTTTTTCCGCTGTTTATTGTGATCCAGTTCATCGCCTGCATCATTGGGACTTACAGCGCCTCTCCGACGGATACGCCCACTTTGCTTACTTTTTATAAAAATGTACGGCCATGGGGGTTTTGGAAACCGATACACGAAATGGCGGTGGCAGAAGATCCAAATTTTAAAGCAAATAAAAACCTTCCCATCAATATACTCAACATAGGGCTGGGCATGGCCGGACAAATTTTATTAATGCTGGTACCCATGTACCTCATCTTAAACCAATGGACAGGACTGGGTATGGTACTGGCATTAACCGCAGTAATATTTTTGGTAATGAAACGCACCTGGTGGAACCGTTTAAAAGATTTTTAATGACCCTTAATAACAACCCTGACACCCGGGCAGCGATTTTTTTCGCTGCCTTTTTTTTTGAGCAGACAAAAATTTACAGGTTAATAAAGATGGACAGAAAACTCTTTGACGGCCCTATAAAAAAGGCGTTAAGAAAATTTGAATGCTTGCCGTTAAGAAATGAAATTGATGTTACAAATGTTTGGCTTTGCTATTAACCCGTAAGTTGCACTAAAGCCTGGATATATTTTGATGATTGAGCTAATTTCATTTTAGGCAAATATTCAAGTTTTTAGCCTTTTTTATGCAGCCTTGATTTATTTTGTTTCTTATTTTTATCAAGAAAAAAAGAAAGCAGAGAATACACAGGCTCAGCAAGGTTTTAGGAATAAAATTAATTATTCTATAAATTTATACCCATCATAAAAAATGCAGCCAGAAAAATCGGGCTGCATCACCATTTAACCTATGTTTGAAAAGTACTTCTACTGTGGAAGCAATACATGATCTACTACATGTATAACGCCATTGCTTTGATTTACATCTGCAATTGTTACATAGGCAACACCGCCTTTTTCATCCTTCAACGCTACCCTTTTACCTGCCATCATTGCGGTTAATTTACCACCGGCAACTGTTCTAAGTGTTGCCGTACCATTACCTTCTTTAATCATTTTTACAAGATCTGCTGCACTTATTTTGCCGGCTACAACATGATAAGTTAATATGCCTGCAAGCATTGCTTTGTTTTCTGGCTTTAATAAAGTGGCCACAGTACCAGCGGGCAATAAATCAAACGCTGCATTGGTTGGTGCAAAAACCGTGAAGGGCCCTGCGCTTTGTAAAGTTTCAACAAGGCCGGCGGCTTTTACCGCAGCTACCAATGTGGTATGGTCTTTACTGTTTACTGCATTTGTAACAATGTCTTTGGAT
>JAYUBR010000315.1:0-6766 GCA_043740775.1 Ferruginibacter sp.
TCTTTAATACCTCTTCATTAAAATCAGTTTGCTTAATGTTTGGCATAGTAGTATTTAATACGCTAAATTACTCATAGCACATCAAAATATTAATTAGCCTAATACTTGTGTAAAAAAATAACTAATTTTAACAAACCGTTAATTCTAATACCGTAGTAATCAATTGTATAAAATAATATTAGGCTCCAAGTTGTGGATTCATAACCCGAAGGTCGGCAGTTCAAGTCTGCTTCCCGATACTAAGCCCCTTGATGAGGGGCTTTTTAGTGTGTATGTATTTCACAGTTTATATACTTTGCCCGGCAAGCTTTCAAAAGCATTACACAGGTTTTACTTCAAACCTTGAAGAAAGGTTGTTATGTCATAACGAACTTGGCAACGGCTGGAGTTCAAAATTCAGATCATGGAAATTGATCTATATGAAACAATTCGATAATAAATCGGAAGCGTTAGTGTATGAAAAATGGTTGAAAACCGGTGTAGGCAGGGACTTCATAAAACGTTACTTCATTGAGCAAAGGATTTGTATCTGCCGCAGCGGACGGAAGTTCAAATCTGCTCCCCGATACATTGCATGACGGCATTGGATTTTTTCTTGGTGCCATTTTCGTTTCCACCCTCTGAAACCCCCTATTGGAACTACACTTTGTTCAAAAAAGGGATTTACTTTTTTGGTTGGATATAACTGTTTTTTATCAATACAATACCATCAGCGAAAAGAAGCATTTTGAAAGTTTATTGTTGTTTCTAAAAAGCCCGGTAAAAGGAAAGTTTTAGTAAAGCGTTTTAGCTTTTTTTCTTATCGGCCACTAAAATAATAACACCGGCGGCTAACGCAATACCTCCGGCATATAATGGCCAGCCAACAGATTTTTTTTCCTGCTTGTTAATTTCTAATGGCCCGATATCTACCAGTTTTTTTTGCTGTGTAAAACTAAATCCACGAAAAATCAGCATTAAAATGCCGCCGACAATTAAAATAATACCTACAACTTTCATGTGGATGTTTTTTGTGAGTTAATAAAATAGTTATTTAAACATTTAACAATGATGGTGCCAGTTTAAAAAATAGCCTCATTGTATACTACCGTGGTATTTAAACCCCGGTTTAAATTATTAATACCAATAGTAAAAGGTATAAATAACTGGCATGAATTTTTAACCTCTATCCTAAAAAATAATTAGTTATGGAAAACAATACAGCAACAATAGAAACCTTAAATGATCTGATAATGATCAACAATGACCGGATTGCAGGGTATGAAAAAGCAATGGAAGAATTAAAAGGGAATGATACAGATATTTCTTTGGTATTTGAAAAAATGATTGATGAAAGCCGTGAGTTACGCAATGCGCTTGGAAGAGAAGTACAGGTTTTAGGCGGAGAAATGGCAGAAGGTACCATGGCCAGCGGAAAGATTCACAGAGCATGGATGGATGTTAAAGCTATTTTTACTGGCCATGATAGCCATACCATACTTGCCAATTGCGAAGCAGGTGAAGATGCAGCACAAAGAGCTTATAGTGGTGCTTTGGCGGAAGAACATATCCCTCATTTTTTAAGAGAGATGATTAGTGAGCAACAGAAAATATTGCGTAATTCGCATGATGAAATCAAAGATTTAAGGAATCAAACTGCATGAAATAATTGATTGGCTTTTACGTATCTACTTAAAATAGTTTATAAAGAATAGCATTGTATCCAAAGCGCAATACTATTTTTTACTATAAACTTCCTTCATCAGCAAATCTTACTGCTAATTTTAATAGCTATTCATTTCCTCACCTGTTAAAATAAATAACAGTTAATTGAATTTATATAATCAGAATTTCTCCAGAATCAATTAGTACAATTGCAATATGTTAGGCGCATACAAGCATTAACATTTTTCATTTGCTCAATTTGAAATACTAAATTGTGTAATCTTGTATCAACAAAAATGATAAATTTTGATGAATAAATTATGTTTGTTTCTTGTATTTTTTTTATTGCCCTTGCTGTTATTGGCTCAAAATAAAAATGTAGGTTATTTTATAAATGAAGGGTTAAAAAATAATCCAACCATTGCAGAGAATACCAATCTGCAGCAATATTTTAAAATACAAAATGAGATTATTACCGCTCAGAATAAAAAGCCACGCATAGATTTTACCGCAGATTATTTATTTGTTCCTGTCTTTTTTAACAATGGCCGGGTAATCAGCATTACCCCCAACCCTTCGTCCAAAGCCTATGGTTATGACGCAGGGCTAACAAATGGGGGTTTGTACTCGGCACAAGTAAATGCGGCCTTGCCTTTGTTTAATAATGCCATCATACTACCTTTATATGAGCAAAATAAAATACAGGGGCAAATTTCGGCTTACAGTAAAAAACAATTGGAGCAGGACCTGAAAAAAGCCATTATAGACCAGTATATCATTACTTACCAGTTTCAGGAACAAACGAATTATTTACAAAAAATTATCGATGAGTTAGAAAGCAGGAAGCCTTATGTAACAGCCATGGTGAAACAGGGATTGCTACAGCAAAATGATTATCTCTTACTGGATATCCAGCAAACTACCAGTAAAAATGATCTGCTTCAACTTCATTATGCCTACAATAACGGCATTAACTTACTTAGAAATTTATCCTCCATTTCCGATAGTTCACGCATAGAGCTCGCACTACCTTCCATAACGCTGGCACCTGCCCCGGCGGAATATTATTATGTACAAAAATTCCGGCTGGATAGTTTAAACCTGGGAGCGCAGCAAAATGTTTTTAATTCAAAATACAAACCGCAGGTGAGCGTTTTGGCCTCCTCGGGAATTAATGCAACTGAAATCAGCAGGGTGCCCCATAGCATTGGAATGAGCGCAGGCTTTCATGTTGGTATTCCCATTTACGATGGCAAACAAAAAAAATTAAACGAACGCCAGAACAGCGTTTTTTTGACCAATCTGCAGACTTATAGAGACAATACTTCACTGGTACAACAAAATAATTTGCGCAATGCAAGAGAGCAGATTATTCAATGGCAGCAAACTGTTGAATTGCTGACTGCACAAATACAAAAACAGGAACTGCTTCTTGACATTATAAAGGATAAAGTGATAAAAGGCCAGGTAACAGTGATGGATTATATCAATGCTTTACAGGATTATGCAATTACACAAAAAAATAAAGCATTGGCGACAACCAATGTTTTACTGTATACCAACCTATACAATTATTATAACTGGTAAATATTACAAAGGATGCTTTTATTTCGAAATATATTGGTGCAATTAATGCTGGTGCTAGCCTTATGTGCTACCTGTAAACAAAAAGAGGCAGCCTCTGAAACAGCGCATGACCCGGTTAAAACAGCGGTTGCAATTGTACAACCTGTTCAGCAATCCCTTACTGATTTCCTGGAATTAAATGCAAATACAGTCTTTAAAAGGAAAGTCGTAATAAGGACCAATATTACCGGCTATATCATTGACATGCCCTGGAAAGTTGGCGACCGGATTAATTCTGGCGCTTCGTTTTGTTTTATCAAAACCAAAGAGCAGGATGCACTCAAAAGCATTGACCAACGGGAATCCTCTTTAAAACAGTTTCAGCAGCCAATCCGGATCGCTTCTAGTGCTGCCGGTTTTATTACCTCGGTGAATTATATACGGGGCGATTTTGTGAATGAAGGTGATATACTGGCTACAATTACTGAGCCGTCCTCATTGGTACTCACGGTGAATGTTCCTTACGAGTACCATCAATATGTTTACAATGGCCGAACTTGTGAAGTAAAATTACCCGACGGCAGAAAAATGAATGCCTCTATTTCCATGAGCATACCTGTAATTGATTCGCCCTCTCAAACACAACAATATTTTATTCACCTGCCGATTCACCTGCAGTTACCTGAAAACATGAATGTTCTGGTGCGTATCCCAATGAGGCAAAAATTAAATACCCTTTGCCTGCCCCTGGACGCCATACAGACCAATGAAACACAGAGTGAATTCTGGGTGATGAAACTGGTCAATGATTCGCTGGCAGTGCGTGTACCCATTATCGTTGGCCTGCAAAATGATTCCTTAAAAGAAGTGATTACAGGAGTAACAATACATGACCGGATAATAACCCAGGGGGGATATGGATTAGGGGATTCATCGCTGGTAGGGATTATGAAGTGACCAGAGCGGCTATGGGGCCTAATGAAGATTATAAAGTGAATTATTCAGGGGCCTCAGGTATTTTTTTAACAGGGTGTTTGAGTAAGTGCCTTTCAGCTACAGTCTAATCCTTTTTTACAACTTAACCCAATCACCTGTATTAAATAATTGTAATGAACCAATTTCATACCACCTATAAAAAGCCTTTACTTGGGTTAACTGTACTATTAATACTGGCAGGGATTTTCAGTTATTCAAATCTAAAAACAGGTCTGTTCCCCGATATCACTTTTCCAAAAATAAAAGTGATTGCAGATGCCGGGCAACAATCGGTGGATAAGATGATGACGACAGTTACTATTCCTTTGGAAAACTTCATTAAACGGACAGAAGGCCTTGACTATATCCGCAGTACTACTTCCAGGGGAAGTTGTGAAATTTCTGTATTTTTAAAATGGGATGCCAATGTCGACCTCGCAAAATTACAAATGGAATCTCTCATTAATGAGGTGCGGGGTGACCTTTTAGCCGGCACTAAAATTACCGTTGAAAAAATGAATCCCTCTATTTTGCCTGTCATGGGATTTTCTATGGAAAGCAACAGGAGCGCCATTGAACTTAAAAAAATTGCCCTCCTTCAAATTAAGCCCTTCCTTGCAGCTACTTCCGGAGTAGCCGATGTGGCAGTAATTGGCGGTAAAACCAAGGAATATCAGATTGTGCTAAAGCCGGAAAAATTAACTCAACTGGGTATAACATCCCAGCAAATTGCCACCATTGTTGCTCAATCAAATGTTTTGCAATCCAATGGATATATTAGTGACTATAACCGGCTATACCTTACACTAACCGACAACGCAATAGCAAGTAAAACGGAACTTGAAAACCTCATTGTCCTTAATTCTGCTAAAAGGGTGGTACTGTTAAAAGATGTGGCAGATGTACAGATTGCGGAGATGAAAGAATATGTAAAGATTAATGCCAATGGAAGAGATGTGCCATTGATAGCGGTGATAAAGCAACCAACTGCCAACCTCATTGAAGTCAATAACGGCGTACTGCAAAAGGTAAAGGAACTGGAAAATATTTTACCCAAAGATGTAAAGATCCGGCCATATTATTTGCAGGCTGATTTTGTAAATGAAAGTGTTCAAAGTATAAAGGATGTTTTATGGATAGGGATTTTACTGGCAATTGTAGTGGTGGTGGTTTATTTGCGGTCACTAAAATCAAGCCTTGTATTACTGCTGACCATTCCTACCACCCTGGCTTTAACACTGGTAGTATTACATGGCTTTGGATATACTTTCAATATTATGACACTCGGCGCCATTGCTGCTGCCATCGGTTTAATGATTGATGATGCCGTAATTGTGGTGGAGCAAATACACCGCAGCCATGAAGAACACCCTGAAGAGTCCATGTCTTTTATTGTAAGTAAGGCCATTCATTATTTGTTCCCGGCCATGGTGGGCTCGTCGTTGAGCACGATTGTAATTTTTATTCCTTTCATATTGATGAGCGGGGTGGCGGGTGCCTATTTTAAAGTGTTGGCATTTACGATGGTCATTACCCTGACAGTTTCTTTTTTTATCACCTGGCTGGTGTTGCCAGCCTTGTTTTTATTATTCAGCCCCAGGGATAAACCGGTTAAAATACAAAGCAAGGTTGTTGATGATATCAAACCAAAAGAACAGGGAGGATGGATAAGGTTCTTTGTACGTCATGCATGGATCGGGATTTTATTTGCCATTGCCTGTGGTGCTGTAATTTATATATTGCCGGGCAAAATGCCATCCGGTTTTTTACCCGAGATGGATGAAGGGGGAATCGTACTGGACTTTAACAGTCCGCCTGGTACTACCCTGGATGAAACAGATCGGATGTTAAAAAAGGTAGATAAAATTATCCAGGAGCAGCCTGAAGTGGCCAGTTACAGCCGCAGGCTGGGTACCCAGATGGGATTCTTTATTACCGAACCTAACCGCGGCGATTACCTGATACAGGTAAAAAAGAAACGTGACAAAACTACCGATGAAGTGTCGGCTGAATTAAGGGCAAAAATTGAAGCCACACTGCCCAAGTTAAAAATTGATTTTGGCCAGGTCATTGGTGATATGCTGGGAGATCTGATGAGCAGCGTTCAACCGGTAGAAATAAAAGTATTCGGGGACAACCGGGTAAAGCTGGAAGATCTTTCCAGGCAGGTGGCTGACATTGTGCGGGGAGTAAAGGGTACGGCGGATGTGTTTGATGGTATCGTGATTGCAGGTCCACAGGTAATGGTACAACCGAATGTAGCAAGGTTGGCGCAGTTTGGAATTACGCCTACGGATTTCCAGTTCCAACTGCAAACCCAACTGGAGGGTAATGTAGTGAGTTCGATCATCGAAAAAGAGCAGTTGGTAAATATCCGTATGCTCTACCCCAATGCTTTACGCACCACCGTCAATTCACTCAATAATGGCAATATTTTATTACCCGGCGGGTCGCTCAAACCCATTGGAACGGTTGCCAAAATTCAATTGGAAAATGGAGTAGCCGAAATTGAAAGGCAAAATCAAAAGATGATGGGTGTAGTAACTGCCCGTTTGGAAAATCGTGACTTGGGTAGTACGTT
>JAYUBR010000316.1:0-6760 GCA_043740775.1 Ferruginibacter sp.
TGCAAAGTAACGAACATAATAGCATCAAATATTGTTATGATGCTGTAATTTTGCAACTTACAAAATCAGTCAGGTAATCAGTTTACACAATATTTAATCCGCAGTGAAGAAAATATCCGGAAACCGACCTACGCTTTGAACAAAGTTCCAAAAAGCTGAAAAAGCATAAGAGGGCGACGCAACGATTTACCACAGTGCTTCTTAGCCCAGACAATAATTAAAATAAATTAGAAACTTCAAACACCAACATGAATATTTTTGAGCAACAACAATGTGAATTTCAAGGCAGGCATATAGGACCAAACGAAAACGAAAAGGATGAGATGTTATCCGCCATTGGCGTAAGTTCTCTTGAAGAACTGATTGGTAAAACCATACCGGATGCCATCAGGATTAAAGAAGACCTTGATGTACCCGCCAGTATCAGTGAGTTTGAATATTTAAGTGAATTGAAAATAGTAGCTGCAAAAAATAAAGTTTTTAAAAGCTACATCGGCCAGGGTTATTATGATACCATTACGCCATCCGTTATTTTACGAAATGTTTTTGAAAACCCGGGCTGGTACACCCAATACACGCCTTACCAGGCCGAAATTTCGCAGGGCCGTTTGGAAAGTTTATTAAACTACCAGACGATGGTGAGCGACCTTACTGCTTTGCCCATTGCCAATGCCAGTTTATTAGATGAAGGCACCGCAGCGGCCGAAGCGATGGCGATGTTGTTTAACCATAAAAATAAAGACCACGACCATATAACGGCTCCTAAGTTTTTTGTTGATGAAAAAATATTTGCACAAACAAAAGACATCCTTGTAACCAGATCGGAACCCATTGGCATTGAACTGGTGTCAGGCAATTTTAATCATGCTGAACTGGATGAATCTTATTTTGGGGCCATTGTACAATACCCCGACAGTGATGGTGCGGTGAAGGATTACCGTGGATTTATTGCACAGGCACATGCGGTAAATGCAATGGTGGTAATGGCCACAGATTTACTTGCCCTTACGCTGCTGACTCCTCCGGGAGAATTAGGAGCTGATGTGGCAATTGGTTCTTCGCAACGCCTTGGCGTACCGATGGGTTTTGGAGGTCCGCATGCTGCTTTTTTTGCCACCAGGGATGAATTTAAAAGAGTGATACCCGGCAGGATAATCGGTGTTAGTATTGATGCACAAGGCAATCGCGGCCTGCGCATGGCACTGCAAACAAGAGAGCAGCATATACGCCGCGAGAGGGCCACCAGCAACATTTGTACGGCACAAGCCTTGTTAAGTAATATGGCTGCCATGTATGTCATTTATCATGGCCCTGACGGATTAACCAATATTGCAAAACGTATCTGTATTCTTGCACAAACGCTGAGCGATGAATTAAATGACTTAGGATTTACCAATGTAAATGAACATTATTTTGATACGCTGAAAGTAAGCGTACAGGATGCTGCATCCATTATAAAACTGGCAGAAGCACAGGAAATGAATTTCCACTTTATTGACAGCAGGCACATCGGTATTTCGATTGATGAAACTACATCGCAAAACGATATCGTTGATATATTGCATGTACTGGCAAGTTCTATAAATATTGATACTGCTGTTGCAGGATTTGATGCAGATGCTTACCTGGCAAATATTCCGTTTGCATTAACCAGGACTTCGGAATTTTTACTGCACCCCGTTTTCAATACTCACCGCAGTGAAAGTGAGATGATGCGGTACATAAAATTTTTAGAAGATAAAGACCTTAGTTTAAACAGGTCCATGATTAGTTTAGGCAGTTGTACCATGAAGCTGAATGCAGCTACAGAATTGATTCCTGTAAGCTGGCCGGCATTTAGCAGACTTCATCCATTTGCACCGGCAGATCAAACTTTAGGGTATCAACAGATCATTACTGAACTGGAAAATTATTTAAGTAAGATTACAGGGTTTGCCGCTACCTCCTTACAACCTAACAGTGGTGCACAGGGTGAATACTCCGGCCTGTTAACCATCCGGGCTTACCATGCAGCAAGGGGTGAAAGCCACCGCAATGTTGTATTGATCCCAATTTCGGCACATGGCACCAACCCTGCAAGTGCTGTAATGGCGGGTATGAAAGTAGTAGTTACCAAATGTGATGAAGCTGGTAATATTGATGTAGCCGATTTGAAAGCAAAAGCCGAAGAACATAAAAATGACCTGGCAGCTTTAATGGTTACCTACCCTTCCACCCACGGCGTATTTGAAGAAAGCATTATTGAAATTTGCAACACCATTCACGAGAATGGTGGCCAGGTGTACATGGATGGCGCAAACATGAATGCACAGGTTGGTTTAACAAGTCCTGGCATGATTGGCGCTGATGTTTGTCATTTGAATTTACATAAAACATTTTCTATTCCGCATGGTGGCGGCGGACCGGGTGTAGGCCCCATTTGTGTGGCTCCGCAATTGGTTCCTTATTTACCGGGTCATATCAATATCACCAATAAAGCTACCAATACACATGCGGTTAGTGCAGCGCCTTACGGAAGCGCAAGCATTCTGTTGATCAGCTATGCTTATATAAAAATGCTGGGTTCAAAAGGCATTCGTAAAGCCACGGAATATGCGATACTGAATGCCAATTACATGAAATCGAGATTGGAAAAACACTATAAAATTTTATATTCCGGTAAAAATGGAACAGCGGCACATGAATTTATTGTTGACCTGCGTCCTTTTAAAACCAGCGCTGGTATTGAGGCAGAAGATGTGGCTAAAAGACTGATGGATTATGGCTTTCATGCTCCAACGCTATCTTTTCCTGTAGCAGGCACGTTGATGATTGAACCAACAGAAAGTGAAGACAAATTAGAACTGGATCGTTTTTGTGATGCACTGATTGGAATTTATCATGAAATAAAATCCATAGAAGACGGTCACTCTGACAAAAAAGAAAATATGTTGAAGAATGCTCCACACACACAGTTGGTAATATGTGCCGATGAGTGGACAAAACCGTACTCAAGAACAATGGCCGCTTTTCCTTTACCGTATGTAAAAGAAAATAAATTCTGGCCGGCTATCAGCAGGGTTAATAACACCTATGGCGACCGGAATTTAATTTGCACCTGCGAGCCTCTTGAAGCGTATGCATAAGAAGATATAGACAATAAGGGGAAACAGTAGGGGATTAACTAACCTGCTGTCATCTCACCCTGTAGTTCACATTCATGCCTGATACATTTACAAGATAAATCCTCATAAAGCAGTTCTAATGCAGCGTTGAAATTAAATTATAGAACAATAAAGATTAACCGCATACTCTTTGACGGCTTCATAAAAAAAGCCCGTCCGAATGCCCGTCCGAAAGATTCATTCTGGCGGGAATGGCCGGGCGGACGTTAAGAAAATTTGAATGGTTGCCGTTAAGAAATGAAATTTATGTTACAAATGTTTGGCTTTGCTATTGGCCTGTAAGTCGCACTTTAGCGTGGCTATATTTTACGGCTTGAGCTAATTTCATTTTAGGCAAGCATTCAAATTTTTAGCTTTTTTTATGAGGCCTTGATTTTTTTTGTTACTTTTTTTTATCAAGAAAAAAAAGTAAACAGACACTGGCATAAGCTGAATATGGCTTTACGGTTTAAATTAATTATTCTATTAAACTATTACGGTGGAAAATCCACGCAAATTGACCCCTCCCGCCATTTCAAACTGCCCCCTGTATTAGAGATAAAAGAACAGTTGTTTCTGTAGGATAGAACTCGGGTGTTTTAGGAAAAACAAACCCAGATAAATTATGTCCAACAAACCAATTGAGATGTTTAAAATCAGACGGTATTACGACTTTATGCAGATGACCGGGGCAGTAAATTTATCAGTAGAACGACTGGAATAGCTCCGCAATACCATCAAAAAGTATCTTATGCAATTTGTTGAGTTGCGGCTCACGATCGAGCGTGTAGAAGCAATGAGTGATAAACAGCTCGCTACTGCTTTTTTGATGGAGAAACCCAAAATAGAAAGTGACCGCACCCTGGAATTGGAATTGATGTTACCCGATCTTGTCACGAGATTAAAGAATCGTGGCGTTACCAAGGGAATGATTTACAGGCACTATATAAGTCAAAGCACAGATGGGTTTAAACACGCTGCATTCCTGGTACGATTAAACACTTATATGGGTATGAGTGGAAAATCCACGAGTATTTACCCCATTCCGCCACGCCGATTTAAACGTAAAAATGAATGGGCGGTAGGGGTCAGTTTAGCCGGAATTTCCATTTCATCCACCAATTTTTTAAATCACCATTTCCATTTTTAATAAAAATTGTCCACACGGTGGAAATAACAGCACATTGTCGTTTTGTAAAGTATTGAAATAGAGGTATTTATATTTTGGCACAGATTAGGCATTGGATACTACAGACGGTAAAATTACTGTCTGACAAAATTTAGAAATTTACTCTATTTTAATCGTATAAACCCCAAAAAAAAGAAAATGAAAACTAATTTTACCTCATTGAAAACGGTTAACCTTCTTACCGTGGCTTCAGTAATCTTGATTACCTTACTTTCACTTAGTGGCTCAGCCCAGATTCAAAACAGTGCCCTGGTAGCAAAATTTGGTATTGATGGCGATTTGTATTCCGATTTTCGCCAGAATGGTACTTTTACTGCTGCCGGTTCTCATGACTGGTTTAAAACTGCAAATGGTACCGGCATTGGCATAATTGATACCACAGGAGCTGCTTCATTCAAAACATTATTAAGCACTGGAAATAATATTGCTTTTACAAAAGGAGGCAGCATACCCAGTTTTAGTGTGGTCGATACTTTTTTGCATCTGGACGCACTTTATGCCAGAGATTATTACCATAATGATAAAACCTCTTTTGGAGCAGGCAGTAAAAATGGCGATAATCCAGGTATATGGGGAACAACACCGGGGGGTGGATTGGTTCAGGATAAATCAGATATTATAGATGTGTACGCAGCGATGAGAAGGAATGGTACTACAATAAATAGTACAAACCCAAGCCCTTTGATATTGACCATGGGTACTACTATACTGGGAACCACCGGCACCCGCTATGTGGATTTTGAGCTTTTTGTAAACAGGATAGCTTACGATACAATTACCGGTGTATTCTCAAATGCAGGTTCTGCATTAAAAGGAGGCCATGAAGATTTTCAGTTCAATGCAGACGGAAGCCTTAAAAAGTTTGGTGATGTAGATGTGTCTTTGACTTATTCAAACAGCACTGTTACAGATATTTCACTTTATATATGGGTGAATGTTGCAACCTATCAAAATACTTTTGGCCAGCAAAAATTTAATTTTGTTCCAAATGAATTTTATGGTGCAGGTAATGGTGCAAGTTGGGGTTATGCTAAAATTGTAGCTAAAGCTGGTAATACATTGCCTCTTTGGGGATCAGTTAATTCAGGTAACATTACTGGTCCAAGTTGGGGAACAGCTTCCAAAGATCTGGGTACATCCTCAAATAATTACTACTTTTTATCCAATGCTATGGGGCAGTTTTCAGAAGCTGCAGTGGATTTAACTTCAATTGGTGTTGATCCGGCATTTAATAACACAGCCGGAAACAGTTGTAATCCCCCATTCAGGAAGATTTTGATAAAAACAAGGTCTTCTGCCAGCTTTACTTCAGCATTGGTTGACTTCGCAGGCCCATACAACTTTTTAGATGCACCACCGGCCAGCATTGTAAATCCTCAAACGTTAACCTGTTCAAGATCGAGTGTTATATTAGCGTCTGCAAGCATTGATAATAGCAGGTATTACAGTTGGTCTACAAGTAACGGAAGTATCGTAGGTAAATCAGATACCAGTGTTATCACAATCAATAAGCCCGGCAAATATTATCTTTCCACTTCGGTGAGTGCCGGATGCCCCCCTCAAAATAAAGATTCAGTTGTGGTAGGGTTAGACAATTTTAAACCAGTGGCATCAGCCTCCTGGTCCGGACTGATTAACCAGACATTCACCAATACATCACAGTTACTTGGGGGTGATATTAACTTAAGCAATTACAGTACGCCCTATGGCCTTTCACAGGGTTTATTGTGGAAATGGAGTAATCCAAAAGGATTTACATCAACTCTTCAAAATCCCGTTACAGCAGATACAGGGCGTCATCAGTTAATAGTTACTGAACTCAGAAATGGATGTAAGGATACTGCTTATACCAATGTCTTATGGTATAAAGTAGCTGTATTGGAAACAAAATTTGGCGCTTTAACCGCTTCAGCAACGGCAAGTCAAAAAGTAAATGTACAATGGACGATGAAGAGTGAAGATGTTAAGGAAATATATGAATTAGAGAGAAGTGAAGATGGAATGAATTTTAAAAAAGTATTCAGTGTGTCTTCGATGTCAGTCGGCAGTACCGGTATTTATCATTTTAATGATGACATCAGTTCAGTTTCATCCCCTATGGTATATTACCGGCTTAAAATAGTGCTTGCCTCAGGAGGAAATATTTATTCTCCCATGGTGAAAGTAGTAAATAAAGAGATTGTAAACGGCAATTATGTTACAGGTATGTTCCAAAAATCAATAAGCGCCATCCAGGTGAATTATTTCACCAGGAATACGCAGGCTGTAGAATTGAGGATGATTGACATAAGTGGTAAAATACTTGCAAATGCCAGTCAGCGGTCCGTAGGCGGAAATAATTCATACTTGTTTACCAGTAGCTCTTCAAGGTTAAAGAATCAGATTGTGGTGGTAGAAGTGGTGATAGGTAATGAAATACATACACAAA
>JAYUBR010000317.1:0-2001 GCA_043740775.1 Ferruginibacter sp.
TCATTGTATGTTTCTACCGGGTTTTGCGTTTTGTGTGCAAACATGGCTTCCTTTTTACGCTCCCTCACTGCGCTAATATCTACATAATCGGTGGGAGTAAATGCCATGGTTTCACTGCCGGTATTTACTTCATAAAAATAAAGATGAAATTTTCGTTCTGATCTTACCCATGCGGTTAAGGGCAACAAACCCGTCACCTGGTGATCAGGGTGTGCGTCTACCGGCCATTGTGTAAATACAATATCTGGTTGCAATGCAAGAATCATTTTGGTCATTTCTTCATTCTTGTTTTTATCCAATACCGTATTTCCATCTACCTGGCCTGCATACATGGGCGTGGCATTTAACACTTTGCAGGAAATCGCCGCTTCCTTTGTTCGAAGGGCCGCCATCTGAGCATATGTTTTTTTGGGATCACTTGCTTCGCCCCTGGTAAGGTATAAAAATGTTACCCTATGCCCTGCATCACTGTATTTAGCCATGGTTCCACCGCAACCAAATTCAGGGTCGCCGGGATGGGCACCTGCACAAACAATATGCAATTTCTTATCGTCAATAATTGTATTTCTGGTGCCTGAATGCTGCATTGCTGCTGCAACCGGGGCAATGGCAAGGCTACCAATACCCATTGCGGATAGTTTGATAAAATTGCGTCTTGCGTTGTTATTTTTTTTCATTGAACAAATTTTTAAGCGATGATAGCTTTTGCAGATTTAAAGCGAGTTTCAACAACCGATAATGATACCAGTAATAATAAACCAATAATAAAAAAGCCATCCAGCACCAATGCTGAATCACGCATTTCGTGTGTTAATGACTCAACAAAACCAAATGTAAATAAGCCCACAACGATGGATAATTTTTCAGTAACATCATAAAAGCTAAAGTAAGAGGCAGTATCAGGAATATTTTGTGGAATATATTTTGAATAAGTTGATCTTGATAAAGATTGTACACCACCCATAACAATACCCACCAATACTGCAGCTACATAAAATTGAGTGGCATTGGTAACAAAATAAACCCCGGCACATATCAACGCCCAGATAAATACTATTGCAGCCAGCACTTTTGTGTTACCGTATTTAGCCGAAAGTTTTGCAGTAAAAGATGCCCCGATAATGGCAACAAGTTGTATAATTAAAATAATACTGATCAAACTTTCTTCAGGCATTTTTAATTCTTTGGCGCCAAAATTTGCCGCCACCAGCATAATGGTTTGTACCCCTACAGAATAAAAAAAGAATGCCGGTAAAAAACGTTTTAACAAAGGCAGATGCTTTACGTTGTGCCACACTTTTACCAGTTCCTTGAAGCCACCGGTAAATACATTATAGTTGTGAGAACCAGCATTGCGTACACCCTTAGGCAACAGATAAAATGGAATGAACGAAAATCCAATCCACCAGATGCCTACAATTAAAAAAGATATTCGTGCCGGTAAAGCATCATCAGTTATGCCAAATGTTGCAGGTGATAATACAAAAATGAAACAAATAATCTGTACCACAATACTTCCTGCAAAACCATAAATAAATCCTTTGGCGCTTACAGCATCCTGCTGATCAATAGTAGCAATTTGTGGCAGATAAGAATTATAAAATACAAAGCCGCCGCAATAACCGATTGAGGCAATTCCAAACAACAGCATGCTCAATTCAAAAGTTTTCATTGTAAAAAAAAATAAGCCTGCGCAGGCCAAACTACCCATCCAGGTAAATACCTGCAGGTATAATTTTTTATGTCCCTTGTAGTCTGCAATAGAAGTTAATATGGGCAGCATCACCACAATGATAAGATAGGAGAGCCCCAGAATATAATTGGATAATACGGTATTAACATACTGATGTCCGAAAAAACTAACCATATCTCCCTGTTGTTTATTGGCCGTAATGGCAACATAGTAAGCCGGGAAAATGGTAGAGGTAATTACCATATTGTACGATTGGTTGGCCCAGTCAAACATGGCCCATGCCCAAATTGTTTTCTTGTTGTTCTTTG
>JAYUBR010000318.1:0-6752 GCA_043740775.1 Ferruginibacter sp.
AAAAAATGCATTGAGATAATTGTAAAGGAATCAAAAATACTATTTTAATCATCCTGGTAATGTATCAAAACACAGGCCCCTTACTTTGCAGCAAGGGGCCATTATACAAACTATAAGAACAAATATAAATTGCTTCCGGGTACAACCGCACAACAAAAGCAGCATTGAATTAATCTGGTTTTTTACCGTCTAAAAAAGTGTTGATGGTGCCTATTTCGGCCTGGTTGTTTTCGTCTGATTTTACTGTATAGTTACTATAAAAGCTTTCCACATCCGCAATGGAATTGTGCAATTCCATATTGCGGCGAAGGTAAGCAGGTACCGTTTCAAACTCATTGTTCGGATCGGCCGCGTTAATATTGAATGACAAATTACGCAGTTTTGCAATGCGATCCATAGCCCGGCGCCGTAGTTCCTCCGTTTCGTCAGGCATTGCCCGCTCCTCAACATTGGACATCATGATTGGCTGAGTTTGTTGTACAATTTGCTGTTGCTCCTCCGCCGCTTTCTGGGAATCTTTAACCACCATTTGCATTTCAAATAAAGGCTCGTCTTCCTTCACCGTACTCCGCAAAGGGGCTAGTTCTTCCGTAGTGTTGGATTTCTGTTCCGGCTCGTCCTCTACATATATATTCGAGGGCTTTGCCAAAAAACCACCTGCAGACGATACAGGTGCGCTAACTTCTTTGTTGTCTAATGAAAATATTGTTTTGGTAATGGAAGTGGTTGCTGGTTTCTCAACAGGTACGGGTGGCTCGGGTATATCAAACTCTATTACAGGACTTTGATCTGATGCCGAAGATATTTCAAAAAACACAGGTTCATCCTTTGATTTCTCCACAGTATTTTTACTAAGTAAATTTACCACAGGCGTTTCAGGGATTAATCCTGTTACAGTCATTATTAATTCATGCGCTGTTTTTTCAGCCGGCTTCTCTTTTATTTTAGTTGCTGGTTTTACCACATCCAAATCTTCAAATTGCAGTGTGGGCTGCTGCATTTTCACCACTTCTTTTTCGGGTGTTGCCAGGGTCATTACAATCTTATCATCTTTCTTTTGTTCTTTGGGTTGGTTGATTGTTTTTGCAAACGGGTCTTTGTGTTCAAAGCCTGTTGCAATCAGCGTAATGCTGATTTCTGCGCCTAGCGAATTGTCATAGCCCAATCCTAAAATAACATCGCTGTCCGGACCCGCCTGTGCCATTAAATAATTCTGGATAATCTCTACTTCATCCATGGTAAATTCATTTTCTCCTTCGCAACTGTTGATGTTGATAAGTATCCATTTAGCGCCGCGGATATCATTGTCATTCAGCAACGGAGAGTTCAATGCATTTTCAATGGCCATCTGTGCCCTGTTTTCGCCTTCGGCAGATGCACTTCCTAAAATAGCAACACCACCCTTGCTCATCACGGTACAAACATCTGCAAAATCCACGTTTATCTGGCCCGTGCTGTTGATTACATCGGTGATACATTTGGCTGCGGTTGCCAGTACATTGTCTGCTTTGGCAAAAGCTTCCTTCATTTTTAAATTACCAAACTGGTGGCGCAACTTATCGTTGCTGATCACCAGTAAAGTATCCACATGGTCTTTCAGCAAACTGATTCCAGCCTCGGCCTGCGCCAGTCTTTTTTTGCCTTCGTATGCAAATGGAGTAGTAACAATACCCACGGTAAGTATGCCCAGGTCTTTACAAATTTTTGCAAGTATGGGTGCGCCGCCTGTGCCGGTACCACCCCCCATGCCTGCTGTGATGAATGCCATTTTGGTATTCACTTCCAGGATGCGTTTTATTTCTTCCAGGCTTTCTTCCGTTGCCTGTTTGCCAATATCCGGGTTGGCGCCGGCACCAAGGCCTTGCGTTAAATGCGGGCCGAGCTGAATTTTGTTCGGCACTTTACTTTGCGCAATTGCCTGTGCATCTGTATTGCAGATGATGAAGTTTACGCCTTCAATATTTTGCGAAAACATGTGGTTCACCGCATTGCTTCCGCCGCCGCCAACACCAATCACTTTAATGATAGACGATTGTTCTTTTGGCAAATCAAAATGTATCATAGTTTGTTTCCTCCTGAATACAGTTTCATTAAATGAATTAAAATGAAACTGCATTTTAATTTAGGCACTTTATTTTTCAGTCAGTAAGGCAGAAAAATGTGCTGTTATTGTAAATGGGGTTAATGATAAAAACTGCAATTATTTATTGAGCATTTATAAAACTCTTTTATGAATCAATTCATATCCGGTTATACTATATCTTCCTTCGCTCCGGTCTTCTACATTTCCTCCCCCCTGGGGGAGAAAGAGGGGGCCAGAGGGGGCTTCTTACAACTTCGAATCTTCCTCTTCCTTAAACAAGTCTATCAATCCTATTTTAAAAGAATCCATAAACCCTTTTAATGATTTGCGTTCTTTTACTTTCGCAACTTGTACAATCTCTTCCTCCGGCGCTTCTTTAACAGTATCCAGCGTTTCATCCACCGGCAACTTTTGTAAAGCCTTTGGCACCTCCACCTTGCGGAAACGCTCTTCAAACTGCTTGTTCTTATTTTCAAAATCATTATACCCCTTTAATATTAAACCAATACAGGTGCTGTACATTGGCTTTGCCAGTTCATCAATATGCCCGCCTGCCAGGTGCTCGTTCGGATAGCCGATCCTTGCATTTAAACCCGTAACATATTCTGTTAATTGTATCAGGTGTTTCAATTGAGATCCTCCGCCGGTAAGGATTACACCACCATTTAGCAAACGTGTATCTAATCCAACCTGCTTTAAATGGTAGCTTACAAAATCCATTATTTCACTCATGCGTGCCTGTATAATGCTGGCCAGGTTTTTAACACTTATTTCTTTTGGCTGCATACCACGCAAACCCGGGATGGTTATAAAAGCGTTGGCTTTTGCTTCGTCTGCCAAAGCACTGCCAAACTGAACTTTCATTTGTTCGGCCTGTGTTTTTAAAACACCCAACCCGTTTTTAATATCATTGGTAATATTTTCGCCACCAAAAGGAATTACCGCTGTGTGTTTTAAAATGCCTTCGTAAAAAACGGCCAGGTCGGTAGTACCGCCACCAATATCAACAATTGCCACGCCTGCTTCAAGGTCCTGGTCGCACATTACTGCTGCCGCGGAAGCCAGTGGTTGCAACACCAGGTCCTGTGTTTTTAATCCAGCTTTTTCAACACTGCGGTTAATATTGCGGATGGCATTTTTATCGCCGGTGATGATGTGAAAATTAGCCCCCACTTTTACGCCGCTGTAGCCAATGGGGTTAGGAATATTTTGAAAATTATCCACCGTAAATTCCTGCGGAATAACATCAATGATCTGGTCGCCTGCAGGAATATACGTGCGGTACTGATCCGCAATCAGCCGGTCAATTTCTTCCTGCCTGATTTCTTCTTCTGTTGTTTGGCGAACAATATCGCCACGGGTTTGCAGGCTTTTAATGTGATGACCTGCGATACCCACGTATACTTCGCTCAGCACCAGGTTAGGGTTTGATGCGTAGCAGTTTTCCAATGCCGTTTGAATGGCCTTTATCGTTTGATCTATATTCAGTACCATTCCATGTTGTACGCCATTACTGTTGGCACGGCCAAAGCCGAGTATCTCCAGTTTGCCGTATTCATTTTTGCGACCGGCAATGGCTGCAATTTTTGTAGTACCGATATCCAGACCCACAATTACAGGGTTGGTATTTACCACCCCGCTTTCATTTGCCGTGTTTTGTTCGTTGCTCATAGTTTGTTTGTTTGTATGTGTATGTGTATGTGTTTGTGTTTGTGTTTGTGTTTGTGTTTGTGTTTGTGTTTGTGTTTGTGTTTGTGTTTGTGTTTGTGTTTGTGTTTGTGTTTGTGTGTTTTCGGTTTCTCTTACTGATATCCCTAACGGGCAAATATCTTATTCCATTTTTAATTTTAACCATCACTTACTCTTCTCTCAACATCGTTGTGTCACTCCCTTTTACCGCATACCCTTTTTGAACTTTTATCACAGCGTATGGTTGGTATTCATTTCCTGTTGTCGTCACTTTTTGTTGTCGTCAAATAAAATTTCTCTTTTACCCCTTTACTATTTTATCGCTTTCAAACGTCTGCTAATATTCATTGCCGGTTTTTTTAACCGCCGGCTTCACCGGTGGTTTGGTTATTGGTTTTGGCAATAACGCCTTTGGCTTTGCCAAAGGTTTTACCGCTGGTTTTACAACTGCCGACTTTGGTTTTGCTGGTGGGTTTACCAGTTTTGCCATTACCGGTTTTTTAACCGGTGACAACATTGGTTTAGGCACTTTTATCACAGCCGGTTTTGAAACTATGGCCGGCTTAACAACTGCAACAGTTTGTGGCGGAGGTCTTTCCCCGGCAAAGGCTTCGTGCTCATCGTCCCGCTGTATTGACTGCTGCACCAAATCAATGCTGGTGGTATTGTTTTCATTATCGGGTGCAATGCTGTGCAACGAATCGTTTGACAAGCGTTCCGTATTTTCAGCAATCGCCTGCATCAGTTGTAAAGTGCGCAAACTGTCGGATGATTTATCTTCTGCACCTTTTCTTTTTGCAACCACCTGCCCTTTGTATTGCACATTTACTTCATTGTATTTATTCCATCCTGCTTTTACCATTACTTCTTTATAAAATAATTGCAGCTTGTAAAATTTTTCTTCTATATCTGTTGCATCGCCAAAAATAATTATCGTGTTACCAATCTTCGGCACCATTTCAAAATTCCGTTGCGGGGTTATATCTACCTGGTCAATCATGGCCATATTAAAATTATCTTTTTGTATGGCCATGCTAACGGTTAAAATATCTTTCAATAAGGCACTGTCCTGCGGCGACAAAACAATCTTATCCGAAGGAAACCTTGTAAACACGGGCAACCTGGCCGAAGATTTTTCGCTCAGCGGCAACATTGCAAGCGAGCTGTCGATATAAAAAGTAGTCCCTGTAGTAGTAAATACTCTTGCCAACGGTTCTCTTTCTATCACTTTTACCATTAGCTTGTTATTGTTGTCAAAAAACAATTGAGCCGTTTTAACCCAGATGTCTTTTTGCAACGAGCTTTCTAATTGTTTTAAATCAAAAGCACTGATTGCTTTACCCATTGCACTGCCACCAACAATCCCGGTAATTATATTCAGTATGTCTTTCTTATCAACAAAAAAATTATTATTCACTCCTTCAATAGTAATACTTATCCCACTGCAATGTTGTGCATCTTTTCTTTTGATGGCAGCTACCAGCAACACAATGGCTCCAACACCCATGCCAAGCCATAAGGAAGTCATTACCCATTTTACTATCGTTTTTTTATTTGCCAGGAGAAACTATTTTTTTAATTGGTTCAATCAATGTATCAATATCACCTGCGCCTGCTGTTATTATCAATGTACCTTCAAAACCTTCTTCTACATGTGCTTCATTTTCCTGCGCCAGATGTTTTAACAGGTTTTCTTTGCTGAGTACCATTTTACTTTCGCTGTGCATTCTTTGTATAATCATTTCACTGCTCACGCCTTCCATTGGTAACTCCCTTGCCGGGTAAATGGGCAACAAAATAATCTCATCTGCCAGGTCAAGTACTTCTGCAAAACCATCTGCCAGATCGTTGGTACGACTAAACAAATGCGGCTGAAAAATGACGATGCATTTTTTGTTGGCAAACAATTTTTTTGCGCCGGTGATCAAGGCCCTCAACTCTTCGGGGTGATGCGCATAGTCATCTATGTACACTACCTTATCCGTTTTTACAATGTATTCAAATCTTCTTTTTACTCCGCGAAAAGCTGCTACAGCAGCAATGATTTTGCTATCCTCAATTTTTAAATGATGTGCCACTGTTATTGCTGCCAATACATTTTCAATATTGTGTAAGCCACCCATATTGAGCACTACAGAGCCCCCCTGCCCCCCAAAAGGAGGTTCTTTGGCAATCACTACATTAAAGTGATAACTGCCGTTGTGTGTTTGGATATTGGATGCATACACATCAGCATTCTTGTTATCCAGGTGATAGGTTAAATGCTGATCGCCTTTTAAATCTTTCTGTCTTGCTAAACCAAATTTACTCAGCAACAAACCGCCTGGTTTTATTCGTGCAGAAAAATCAATGAAAGCCTGTTCCATATTTTCAGCCGTTCCATAAATATCCAGGTGATCCCGATCCATACTGCTGATGACGGCTACATCCGGGCTTAATTTTAAAAAGCTGCGATCATATTCATCTGCTTCCACCACGCACACATTGTTTTCGCTGCCCCAGAAATTGGTATTGTAGTTTACCGCAATGCCACCCAAAAAAGTATTGCACCCATAACCGCTGTGCGTAAGAATATGCGCCACCATGGTGCTGGTGGTTGTTTTACCGTGCGTACCTGCAATACAGATATTGAAAGAACTGCTGGTAATGGCCTGCAATGTATCGCTGCGTTTTACTACTGTATAATTGTTTTGCTGATAATAATTCAGTTCTGTGTGATTCGATGGTACTGCCGGTGTGTACACAACTAACTGTACCGCTTTATCAAGTAACTCAATACTGTCTTCAAAATGAATGTTAATTCCTTCTGCCGTTAATTGACTGGTTAATGCAGTGGGTGTTTTATCATAGCCACACACCTTAACACCGATGCTGTTGAAATACCTTGCCAGTGCGCTCATGCCAATACCGCCAACGCCCAAAAAATAAATTCCTGCTGCTTCATTATCCGCAACTGGCTTTACTTTCAGCGATGCTAATA
>JAYUBR010000319.1:0-1996 GCA_043740775.1 Ferruginibacter sp.
AGGTATTCCTGCTCCTGGTGGATTGTATCATTTTGCAGACAGCTCTTTTTCCAAAATGACAATAAAAGTAAATGGACTTTCTGTTGTATACACCGAAGACAAAGGCTACGCAGTTATGGACAGGGAATGGAAAAAGAACGATATAGTTGAAGTGGAAATACCGATGGAGATTAAAAAAATTATCTCAAGAGATGAACTGAAGCAAAACAACGATCGGGTGGCTGTACAACGTGGCCCTTTGGTGTATTGTTTTGAAGGAGCAGACAACAATGGAAAAGCATGGAATATTATTTTACCCAACAATGCTTCATTCGCAACAGAACCCTACAGTGTAAAAAACGAAAAAGTAATTGCGCTGAATGCCATGCTTCCGGTAGTTAGCATTAATGCAGAAGGAACATCATTAAGCACCACAGAACAAAAAGTAACGGCCATACCTTATTATACCTGGTGCAACCGCGGCAGCAATCAAATGCAGGTTTGGCTGCCAACTAAAATGAAAGATGTAAAAATTAATAACCAGTAAGCTTCATTTTTTATCCTGTGATCACCACTAAAAAAATTGTATGAAAAAAAATATATTGGTCCCTATTTTGTTGATTTCGTTTTCATCTTTGGCCCAGTCTTATATTCCACAAAAAAATAACAGCCACCTGAAAGTAAAGCCTGTCGTGGATTTGCAGGCCTATTCTTTTGATTTAAGGGATGTAAAATTATTGAATGGCAGTCCTTTTAAAAATGCCATGGACAAAGACGCGGCTTATTTGCTGGTATTAAAACCTGACAGGTTATTGTACAGATTTTATCAAAACGCCGACCTGCCAATTAAAGATTCTATCTATGGAGGATGGGAAAACCAGGGCTTGTCAGGACATACACTCGGGCATTATCTTTCTGCGGCTTCCATGATGTTTATTTCAACAGGCAACAGTGAATTTAAAAAAAGAATTGATTACATCGTGCATGAACTGGAACGTTGCCAGCAGGCAAGAAAGACAGGGTATGTGGGAGCCATTCCCAATGAAGATTCCATCTTTGGCAAGCTGGCGAAGGGCCAGATAAAAACCAGTGGCTTTGATATGAACGGCGGATGGAGCCCGTGGTATACGGTACACAAAATAATGGCTGGTTTGTGTGATGCGTATTTATATTGCGATAACAAACAAGCGCTGAAAGTAGTAACCGGTATGGCAGACTGGACCTACAATACCATCAATCATTTGCCGGATTCGTTGCGGTTAAAAATGCTTAACTGCGAGTATGGCGGCATGAATGATGTGCTGGCAAACCTCTATGCATTCACCGGGAATAAAAAATATTTAGACCTGTCTTATAAATTTAAAGATGAATTTATCATGGGCAATCTTGCAAAGCAAATTGATCCCATGGCCGGCAAACACAGCAATACCAATGTTCCAAAAGCAATTGGTGCTGCCAATCAATATGAATTGACCAACAGCCAAAGCGAAAAAATAATTGCATCATTTTTCTGGAATACCATCGTGCATCACCACAGTTATGTAATTGGCGGCAATAGTAATTACGAATATTGCGGACAGGCCGATCAACTCAATGACCGCTTAAGCGACAACACCTGCGAAACCTGCAACACGTATAATATGTTGAAGTTAACGAGGCATTTATTTGGTTGGCAGCCTTCATCAGCATACATGGATTATTACGAACGGGCTTTATACAATCATATTTTAGCATCGCAAAATCCGGAAGATGGTATGATGTGTTATTTTGTTCCGCTAAGGCAGGGCACACATAAAATGTTCAGCGATTCTTTCAACACCTTTACCTGTTGCGTGGGCAGCGGAATGGAAAATCATTCCAAGTATGCAGAGAGTATTTATGTAGAAGGAAAAGATGGAAGTTTGTTTGTAAATCTTTTTATTCCTTCTCAACTAAACTGGAAAGAAAAGAAGGTAATTATTGAACAACAAAATTTTATTCCTGAAACAAACCAGGTTAAACTAAAAATTATTTCTAA
>JAYUBR010000320.1:0-6736 GCA_043740775.1 Ferruginibacter sp.
TCGATTACAAAGTCTGGCTGGTAACTGCCCAGGTAATTGGTTATATGCTGAGTAAATTTTATGGTATAAAATTTATTTCTGCAATGAAGGGAGAAAAGCGGGCCCTCACTATTGTAAAATTGATACTGCTTGCATGGCTTGCTTTATTATTGTTTGCTGTTACACCGGCACCGTACAATATTATTTTTCTTTTTCTAAACGGGTTTCCTTTGGGGATGGTTTGGGGGTTGGTATTTAGTTTCCTCGAAGGGAGAAAGTCAACAGAGTTTATGGGTGCCGTTCTTTCAATCAGCTTTATATTTTCTTCGGGCGTAGTAAAAAGCGTTGGTAAATCAATTGTATTAAACTGGCATGTAAGTGAAATGTGGATGCCTTTTATTGCGGGTTCATTTTTTGTGATACCCATGATTTTATTTACCTGGTTGCTCAATCACATTCCACCACCAACAGAGGAAGATGTGCTTTTGAGAAGTGTAAGAAAACCGATGACCGGTGCAGAGAGAAAAGCTTTCATCAATACTTTTTTACCAGGCATTATTATCATTGTATTTACTTATGTTTTGCTCACTATTCTAAGGGATTTTCGCGACAATTTTTCCAACGAACTATGGAAAGAAATGGGTTATGGAAACAATGCCGCCATTTTTACGGAGACTGAAACCTATGTATCGCTGATAGTGTTGCTGTGTATGAGTTTGCTGATACTGGTAAAAAATAATATCAGAGCTTTTATGATCAATCACTTCATTATTATTGGTGGTTATGCACTGGCCTTGATTTCAACACTTTTATTCCAGGCAAAATATATCAATCCCGTGATATGGATGACGATGATTGGCACCGGTTTGTACCTTAGTTATGTACCATTCAATGCTTTGTATTTTGAAAGAATGATAGCAACCTACAAAGTAAAAAGCAACATTGGTTTTATCATGTATATAGCAGATGCGTTCGGTTACCTGGGAAGTGTAATGGTATTATTTCTAAAAGAATTTATCGGCGTTAAACTTTCGTGGACAAATTTTTTTACCGATGCCGTACTCATCATTTCAGTGATTGGCATTGCCGGAACTTTTGTGGCAGCTTTTTATTTTAAAAGAAAATATAGAGTGGTAGAAAAGCAAAATCCGGAATCTGCGTTTTTGCCAAACAACGTTCCTGCCTAAGCCATCTGCACGATAATTTTTGAAGTACCCAAATAAGTGATGATCACTTTTATTACGTCACCAATTTGTACGCTTGGTAACAAAGTATTGCTCTCCTTTTTTTTATCTTCTGCAATTTTTGCCTGTATTTTTTTATCTGCCACGTTCACAAAAATTCCGTGTGGAGTTACTTTATAAACCACCGCATCTATTACTGTTTTCTTTTTAAAGCATTGCATGGCATACATATATTCGGGTATGTATTCACTTCTAAAAAGTGCAGCAGTAGCCTTATCAGGTTTGTCTGTATTTTCCAGTTTAAAAAATACGGGTTCGTTTAAATTATCTTCTCTGGGTCTTTTTTCCCAGGGCGATAAAATGAGTGGAAAGAAAATATAGCTGCCGGTTTCTTTTACAAAATAATCTTCATCAACTTTTTTAAGATACCCTACAAAACGGTTTTCAACGTATGATTTATTAATGAGGTTATCCAATGCATTGTTGAAATGAAACTGCAGGCAATCGGCAATCATTTTATCACCTCTTACAGATAAGGTAATGATAAAACTAACTTCATCACCCACATGAAACTGGTGTACTTTTTTAATGATTTTTTCGTGCTTTAATTTCAACTGCTCCTTTTCACTAATATTGCCACTGATGGTTTTTTTCTTTCCATTGTGTTCGTATTCTATAGTAGCATAATCTTTATCATGGTTGATAAAAGTAATTTTGCCCATGATAGTTTTTTCATCCATCGCAATAAAATTATTTTTTGTAACAGCCAAAGGTAAGTTTAAATAAGTGAGCTGCAGGTTATAAACCCAGCTCTGTTGACGGATCCCAAAAAACGTTTTTAAAATCAATGATTTTATCTTCCTTCACCAGTACTTTTTCTTTTTTAAGCAATTCTTCCATCAATGTTGGTGTTCCAAAATGATGCCTTCCTGTCAACTGGCCGTTTCTGTTTACAACCCTGTGTGCAGGTGTTTTTGGTTTGGCAACATGCGCTGCATTCATTGCCCAGCCTACCATCCGGGCTGATAGCTTTGTACCCAGGTAAACAGCAATAGCGCCATAAGAAGTAACTCTTCCCTTTGGAATTTGACTCACCACATCATATACGTCTGCAAAAAAACTGTATTCTTTTACAGTGTTTTTTTCTGTTTCATTTTGGGGATCATTTTTAGTGGCTGACTTTTTTTTCATGATGTAAAAGATACAAAAGAAGTTTTATGTTTCCTCATCGCTGTCAATATTTGCAGAGATAATTTTTTCCGTGGCGGTGTTGGGTACATTGATATAATTGAAAGGGCAATGCCTGCAACCATTGCCACAGCAACTGCCTCTTTGCAAATGATATGTTGCAGTAAACACAACATTTCTGTGTTCGTTGTAATAAAAATCTTTTCCCTCCACCAGGTTAGGCATAAAAGGTTAATTGTTCTCCGTTATTTTAAGTTCTTCCTGTAGTGCATCATCCAGGTTATTAATAGTACCTCGTAAACTAAATTTCAGGTAGTAAATTTTTTTACTCTGTGCTATGTCAAGCGCTTCGTAATGTGTTTTTATTTTCAGTTCTTCCGTCGGATTGTTTGCATATACATCAGCATTATCTTCCATAAGTAGTAAGCCATACATTTCAATTACTCTTTTGGTAAAACGGTACAAATCCGGCGAATCAGTTTTTAAATGCAGGCACCCGCCATTCACTAAAACCTGTTGATAGAAACGCAAAAAATGTGGATGTGTCAGTCTTTTTTTTGCTTTGGAAGTGCGCAATTGAGGGTCGGGAAAAGTAATCCATATTTCACTCACTTCACCTGCGGAAAAGTATTGCGGAAGCATCGCTATTTGGGTGCGTAAAAATGCAGCATTGGTTAATTTTTCATCCAGGCATTTTTTTGCGCCAATATAAATGCGGTTGCCTTTTATATCTACCCCAATAAAATTTTTATTAGGAAATAACCTGGATAAACCAACGGTATATTCTCCCCTGCCACAGGCAAGTTCCAATACAACGGGGTGATTATTTTTAAAAAAAATATTCCACTGGCCCTGCATATTTTCGGGGTATTCCAAAACATTGGTAAAGGTTTTAATATCTGCAAAACGTTGTAATTTTTTTTGTGCCATTGGCGGCAAATATAATAATATGGCGGTGATTGGCAGCACTATCATAAGCTCCTGTTTACATTGAAAATGGTTCAATGAATATACTGTTGCAGCAAAAAAGTCGTTATTACACTATACAATGAATTTATTATGTACATCTTATTAAATAAAAGATGTGCATAAACATTAGTAAATTTGCAATGATAAAATCAAAAATCTACCTGTTTGTACCATGAAGGGAATGTTTAAAATTCTAACACTTTTCTATATTTTATTTCCCCTGGCCGTAATTCCTTTAATGGCGTCAAGGGCTGATAGCTGGTTCTATTTATTTGGAATTGTATGCTATTACCTGGGTGTTGTATTGGTTGCCGTTAAGCAAAAAATAATTTTTATGATTCCTTTATTTTTTTGTGGTTGGTTTTGGTATACCTATGGATTCGGTTTACATGACTACGTTTTTTTCTTATTTATGTGCATGTTTGCGGGGGCTGTATTTTACCAGCTTGCTCAAAATGCAAAGTATTTTACTACAAGCGTTTTGCCCGAAAATAAAGAAGCGAGGGAATACGAGTTGAAAATTGAAGAGATGAATGCAAAATTAGAACTATACAAACAGGTGCATCCAACAACGATTATTACTCCTGAAATAATAGACAGTATTAGAAATGATGTTTTTTTTAGTTAGCCTCCAAACGATCATTTTGCGATAATAATACAGTTAATATCAATATGTAATTGTTTGAATATTTTTATGCTTTATCTTTGCAATGCAATGAAAAAAATGCATGCTTTAATTTTTTCTGTTTTATTGACTATTGCTTTTACACAGCCAGTAAATGCGCAATGCTCTATTTGCACCAAAACTGCCCAGCAATTGGGCGAGGGTCCTGCCCAGGGCTTAAACACCGGTATTATGTATTTAATGTTTACTCCCTTTATTTTAGTAGGATTTATTGGTTACCGCTGGTATAAAACCAATAAAGACGCTGAGGAATAATGTCTGACGGCTGATTTATTGATGTCTGATATTAAATGCCAAGGATTGATAGCTTTTATATATTTTAAAATACTTACCATTCTAAAAAAATCCGACATCAGCCATTCGAAATCCGGCACCTTCAGAATTGTTGTATAAACCGGTATAAATTAAAATCCTTTCCGGCCAGTTCTATCTTGTTTTTTAAAACTGATTTATTGATACCCGACATTTTTTTTTGCTGAATCAGGTAATATGCTTTTTCAGTTAGCAGCCAGTATTTTTTAGCGTTGGTTTTTTGATAGCTGATATTTTGCAGGATAGCTCCAAACAATTCATCAATTCCCTTTTTTTGTAACGCAACAGTTTTAATAACAGGCACCGGCACTTGTTTGCTGTTAAATGCAGGAGCCAGCATCAGCCGTAGGTTTTTAGCAAATATATCCGCATCAGCCCGGTCTGCTTTATTTACAACAAAAATATCCGCAATCTCCATTAGCCCGGCCTTCATGGTTTGTACTTCATCTCCTGATTCCGGTACCAACACTACAACGGTTGTATCTGCCAAACCGGCAATTTCAATTTCACTTTGCCCTACGCCAACTGTTTCAACTATTATGTAGTCAAAAAAAGCAGCTTTCAGTAAGTCAGTTATTTCAATAATTTTAGGATGTAAACCACCCAGCGAGCCTCTTGTGGCCAATGAACGGATGTAAACATTTGGGCTATTATACCATTCGCTCATGCGGATTCTATCGCCTAATAAAGCGCCTAAATTAAAGGGAGAAGATGGGTCTATACAAAGAACCCCTGCTTTTTTTCCCTGGCCGGTAATGTGGGCAATCAAGGCATCAACCAGGGTACTTTTGCCTGCACCAGGGGGGCCTGTAATACCAATTACGGGTGTGGCGCAGGCAGGTAAAAGCTGTAGCAATTGTTCATACCCGGCCACTTCGTTTTCTACCAATGAAATACACCTTGCCAGTGTTTTTATATCGCCTTGCTGAATTTGCTGAAGGTGTTGTTGCCACATGCAACAAAATTCAATGTAAAAAAATCAAATTCCAAATATTTGAAGCATTGCTATATTGTAAAATTACAGCCCGGGTATTTAATTTTTGTAACACTTATTGTTTAAAGGCGGCATGGTTTTGTCATTGTAATTTGTTATTAACTTCGGTTAAAATTTAAGGAGCATTATGACCAATTTTATAAGCATATTTCCCCTGGCGATTGTTGTGTACCCCGGTGAAGAACTTAATTTGCACATTTTTGAGCCACGCTATAAACAACTGATTAACGATTGCAGGGAAGCCAAAAAACTATTTGGGATACCATCTGTTATTAGTGAAAAAATAAGCGAGTTAGGAACCCTGGTGGAACTGGTTGAAATAACGGAATTATATGACAATGGCGAAATGGATATTAAAACCAGGGGAGTGGAAGTGTTTCGTATTTTAGAACTGGTGAAAGACGTTCCTGATAAATTGTACAATGGTGCCATTGTAAATTATCCTGAAAATTCAGACAAAGGGAACGGCGTTTTAATGCAAAAAGTAATAGAAATAATCGGCCGTTTGCACACTATTCTGAAAGTTAAAAAAATATTTTCAAAACCTGGAGACCAGTTGCGTAGTTATGATGTGGCGCACCACGCCGGGCTTTCGCTGGAAGAAGAGTATGAATTGCTGGGTTTGTTTCATGAACTACAGCGGCAGGAATATTTAAAACAACACCTGTTGAAAGTTTTACCCATTGTTGCAGAAATGGAGACATTGAAAAAACGAATACAACTGAACGGGCATTTTAAAAACCTCGAAGGGTTCAAATTATAAAACCATCCAGAATTTTTCAACAGCAAATATTTGTAAAGAGATTCATTATAACGGATTAACCGGTAGTTTTACGGCCAAAAATTATTACATGAAAAAAACACTTTGCTTTGATTTTGGCAATACACGATTAAAATGTGGCGTTTTTGAAAACGATGCGTTTAGAGAAGAGTTTTTATTAACGGATGATAAATTGCTCACTATTGAAAAATTATTGCAAAAGTACCAACCTCAAAACACGATTCTGTCTTCAGTAATTGAACACAATGTGGCCGTTGAAACATTACTTGCCGCAAATACAAATTTTCACAAACTATCCCACCTGAGTAAAATAAATTTTACAACGGCAGTCGGCAAACCGGAAACGATTGGTGCAGATCGCCTTGCATTAATTGCTGCTGCGGTACATTTTTATCCCGGTAAAAATAACCTGGTAATCGGGCTCGGAAGTTGTATTACCTACAACTTTATTAACCAGCACAACGTATTTATTGGCGGAGCCATTTCGCCGGGTATGGAAATGCGTTTTAAAGCCATGCACGACCATACTGCATTTCTGCCGCTTGTGCAAAAAGACTGGAATTTTCCGGTAATTGCATACGATACCAAAACAAATCTTCAAAGCGGTGTAATTGCCGGAATTACTTTTGAAATAGACGGTTTCA
>JAYUBR010000321.1:0-6732 GCA_043740775.1 Ferruginibacter sp.
ACCGTTTCAATCCGGGTGTCGCTTACATTTAAAATATCAAACTGGTAATTGCCTACGGTAAAAGTTTCTTTTTGTTTGGGTATTTCATCGCGGTTTTGAATGATAAAACCACTCAGGGTTTCAGTGTCTGCGCTGTCGGGAAAATTAAGCTCGTATTTTTCGGTAATGTAATCCAGTTCCAGCCTTCCGCTAAAAATAAATTCGTTGGCGGCCAATTGTTTTTCTACAAATTCTTCGGTATCATGTTCATCACGGATGTCGCCAAAAATCTCTTCCAGTAAATCTTCCATGGTTACAATGCCCGCAGTGCCACCAAATTCATCTACCACCCAGGCAATGCTTTTTCTTTCCTTACTAAATTTATTCATCAGGTCGGTAGCGCTCATGCTTTCAGGAATAGCGGGAATAGGCAACAGGATAGATTGAATATCCAACGGATTTTTAAACAGGTCTAACTGGTGAATGTAGCCCAATATGTTATCAATATTTTCTTCATACACCAGCAGCTTGCTTAGCTTTGTTTTGATGAACGTATTTTTAACCACTTCAATATTGGTGGTAATATCTACTCCTTCTATTTCTTTGCGGGGTATCAGGCATTCCCTTATTTTAATTTCGCTCAGCGATAAAGCATTTTCAAACAATTCTTTGTTGATATCGCTGGTATCTTCTTCATCATGATGTTTGCTTTGCTGCATAAAATGTTCCAGGTCAATCTTGGTGAACACTTCTTTTTTATCATTCAGCCTTACATTAAAAATATACCGCAGTATCCATTCGGCTATGTTTACAAAAAAAGTAGAAGTGGCAGAAAGGGCACCATAAAAAAACTGTACAACCCAGGCTATAAAACCATTGCTTAAAATGCTTTCGTTGGTTGCCCTGAAAAATGCTTTAAAAACAAATTCAATAAACAATACAATGAGGGTAGATAAAATTGTTTCCACCAATAGCTTGATATACTTTACGTAATCTGCCAGCGATGCCGGTAATTTCAATTCAATATAGTGCCATAGCGGATATAGAAATTCGCCTACCAGCAAGCCATACACCACCAGCACCACGTTTACACCCACCAACGTGGTACCAATAAACCTGGCAGGTTTATCAGCAAATTCTCCCCATACTCTTCCGCTGTAAGTACTCTGCTTTTTTCGTAACTCCATCGAAAGCTTGTTGGCAGATACAAACGCAATTTCTATCCCCGAAAAAAAACCAATCAGGAGTAAAGAAATAATAATGGCTATAAGTGCTATCCAATCCATAAAGTAAAAATAATAACAAACATTGATTTAAAAGGAAAATCAATTCACCTGTTTATAAATGCCTCTATAATGCTTTCTGCTTTGCTGCAGGCATGTTCCAGCGTATCATTCACAATCTGTTCATCAAACTGATCTTTAAAAGAAATTTCATAAGCCGCTTTGTTAACCCTTGCCGCCAGCGATTCTGCTGTTTCTGTACCACGGCTTTCCAAACGGGATTTTAATGCAGCAACTGATGGCGGCACAATAAATAAGCTGATGGAAGAATCGGGGTATTGCTGTTTAACATGTATGGCGCCTTTTACATCAATATCCAGTATGGGTATTTTTCCGCCATCCCATATCCGCTGTAGTTCGCTTTTTAAAGTGCCATAATATTTTCCTTCGTACACCATTTCCCATTCGGCAAATTCGTTATTCTTAATTTTTTGTTTAAATTCTTCCATGCTCATAAAATGGTAATCCACGCCATTTTTTTCTGAGCCCCTTGCCTGCCTGGTGGCAGCGGAAACAGAGAAAGCCAGTTGCGGAAAGCTACGCATTAAATGAAGCGTGATAGATGTTTTACCAGCGCCCGATGGGGCTGTAATGATGATGATTTTATTGGGGATAGCCATTTGCAAAGAAAAGAAAACTGTGCACACTAATCAATTCTTTTTATATCGGCCCCCAGTGCCTGCAGCCGTACATCAATATTCTGATATCCACGATCTATCTGTTCAATATTTTGTATCACACTTTTTCCCTGTGCACTTAAAGCGGCTATCAGCAAAGCCACACCTGCCCTGATGTCAGGGCTGCTCATGGTAATGCCCCGTAGTTGTTGTTCTCTTTCAAGCCCTACTACCACGGCACGATGGGGATCGCATAAAATTACCTGGGCGCCCATGTCAATTAATTTATCAACAAAAAACAAGCGGCTCTCAAACATTTTCTGATGGATGAGCACACTGCCTTTAGCCTGGGTGGCAGTTACTAAAATGATGCTTAACAGATCTGGCGTAAAGCCCGGCCAGGGATGATCGTAGATAGTTAGAATACCGCCATCCATGTATTTCTGAATTTCGTATAATTCCTGCGAAGGGATATGAATGTCATCACCAATAAATTCCATTTGTATGCCCAATTGCTGAAATCTTTCGGGGATTACACCCAAATATTCCAGCCCTGCATTTTTAATGGTAATGTCGCCCTGCGTCATGGCAGCAAGACCAATAAAACTTCCTACCTCAATCATATCCGGCAACAGGCGGTGTTCTGTACCACCCAATTCATCCACGCCCTGGATGGTAAGCATATTACTTGCTATACCACTAATGCGGGCTCCCATGCGGTTAAGCATTTTACATAATTGCTGCAGGTAAGGCTCGCAGGCTGCATTGTAAATGGTGGTAATACCTTTAGCCATTACCGCAGCCATTAAAATATTAGCGGTACCGGTTACGCTTGGCTCATCCAATACTATGTGGGCACCTTTTAATTCAGGTGCTGCCAAATAAAAAAATCCATCGGGATTATATTGAAAACCTGCACCCAGTTTTTCAAAGCCAATGATATGGGTATCCAGTCTTCTTCTGCCAATTTTATCGCCACCGGGTTTTGGAATATAAGCTTTCTTAAAACGTGCCAGCATAGGCCCGGCAAGCATTACAGAGCCTCTTAACTTACCGCTTTTTTTGTGGTAGGCATCACTATTTAAGTAATCCACATCCACATCATCTGCCTGAAAAATGCAGGTATCGCGGCTTACCCTGTTAATTTTTACTTTCATTTCACCCAGTAATTCTATCAACAGGTTTACATCAATAATGTCGGGAAGGTTATTGACGGTTACTTTTTCTGCTGTAAGTAATACTGCCGAAATAATTTGTAATGCTTCGTTTTTGGCACCTTGCGGAGTTATTTCTCCGGATAGCTTTTTGCCACCCCTTACTTCAAATGAACTCATAAAATATATGCTACAATGAAAATAAAAAATTATAAAACGGGTTCCAAAAATGAAATTTTCGTTTCTTATACCGGGTTATTGGGGACACCAACCCCGGCGTTCAGCCATGGCCTGTGTCCCCACCGGAGACCCTTACTATACAAGATACTTCAAGTCAGTTTTAGATAGTTTCCAAAAAATGAAAGTAACTAATTTAAATAAAAAACCTTGGTTCAATTATCGAACCAAGGTTTTTTATTTAAAAAATATGTTTAAACAGGCTTATTTTTCTAAAATCTTTTTTTAAAATTCCGGTTATTATTATTCCTGTTATCTCCTGCTCCAGGCCTGTTATTTCCTCCACTGCTGGTTCTGTTATCACGGCCGATATTGCCTCCTCTGTTATCCCTTCCAGCATTGGTATTGTTACTTCGGGCACTAAAATTTTTACGGTAATTATTGTTGCTGCTGCCGCTGGTTCTGTAATCGTCCGGCCTGTTATCAACCCGGTGTTTTACAAACGGACGGTTGTTAAATTCCAGTTGGCCATCCGTCATGCTTTGTAACTCTGTCTGTATATTATCATCATGCACCAGTTCCTTGTGCCAGTTACTGTAAGTAAGCTTCATGTAATAGGCAATGGCGTTGGCAAAACCCTGGCGTTTTTCGGGGTTTTCTTCTTTTAAAGCCTTATTGATAACGACTTCAATATTTTTACCCAGGTGGTTAAACTTAGGGTATCTTTTAGGATAAGGTAACGGCTCTGGTTTGGCCTTTAATGTTTCCCTGGTGGGGATGGGGTAAGGACTTTCCACCTCTAATTTAAAATCACTGATCAAAAATAAATGATCCCATAATTTGTGACGAAAATCTTCCACATTTTTTAAATGCGGGTTTAAAAATCCCATCAGTTCAATAAGGCTCATGGCATTGCGCTGACGTTTCTCTTTGTCCTCAATGGTTAACAAATAATCGACCATTTTTTGTATATGGCGGCCATACTCCCGCATAGTTAAATAACTACGTGTGGTATTGTATTCCATGTTCTCTACATTCATCATATAGGCAAATGTACTAAAAACTGCTGCATGTAGCAATTAATGAATGTTTTTCTTATCATAAAAAATATTGTGTGCAAAAAAGTTGATTGACTTGAAATAAAAGGCCTTGTAGTAAGAAAGCAGGTTAACTCAAAGGATGATTAATTCTTGTTTTACAAAAGTTGAATAGCTTCTATTGCCCTTTCTTTCTGATAAATATTACACTGCAAAAAATAAAAGCTCCCAATGCGCCGGTACTATCGGCCAGCCAATCCATTAAATCATAACTTCTTCCTTCTGCCCAGTATTCCTGCATCAGTTCGGTGCAATAGCCGAAAACACTTGTTAGCAAAGCGATGATAATAAAATAGCGGATCTTTTTTTTGTCGGCAATGTTGGTTTTGTAAAATGGCCAGCAAAACAAAACGGCGAGTAACCCAAATATACCTGCATGCACAAATTTGTCGAAGTTTATTTCAAATAAAAATTCTGACTCAGGCAATTGTTTTCCGGGTATCATAATAAGTGTTAATACCACGCCCAGCCAAATGATACCCGGAATAAATTTTTTAAACGAAACTTTATTTTCTGCTTGCATTAATTATAAAAAAATTGCTGATTTCAAATAAGGTATTGATGAATAAAAATCAGGCTTTAAAATTATCCTACCAGGGCTGTGTATTTTTCTGCACTCAGCAGTGCTTCTACATCACCTACATTATCAACAGTCATTTTAATCATCCATCCACTGCCATAAGGATCGGTATTAACCAGTTCCGGCTGGGCTTCCAGCGCAGGATTGATTTCAATAATTGTTCCGGCAACGGGTAAAAAAAGATCACTGACTGTCTTAACTGCTTCTACCGTACCAAATACTTCTTCGGCCGCAAGGGCTTTTCCTTTTGTTGCAATGTCCACATACACAATATCACCCAGTTCGCCCTGCGCAAAATCTGTAATACCAATGGTGGCAATATTATTGTCTAAAGCAATCCACTCATGGTCTTTTGTGTACCGGAGATTTGAAGGAACATTCATGTTGTATAATTTAGGTGTAAAAAATTTAATGTTGTCTGATATCTTATGCCTTATGCTTTTTGCTTTCAACTTTCAGCCGCAAATTAAATCATTTTCCCTCTCCTTTTATCACTTCCATTTTCATACTGATATTGGTTAGCGGCCTGCTATTGTTATCTGTTTGCGATAGGGCAATTTCATCCACTATTTCCATACCAGTTTCTACTTCTCCAAAAACGGTATAGTTCATATCCAACTTAGGCGTGCCGCCGTTCATTGAATATGTCATGCGTTTTGAAGGAGAAAAATAAATGCCCTTCTCTGCTTCAATCATATCCAGTTCGCTGTTACTGAATTTTTTTCCATGCACAATATAAAACTGGCAACCACTGCTGGCTTTTTGTGGGTTGTTATCTCTTGCCGCCGCCAATGCACCTTTTTTATGGTAAAGGGTGGAGTCGAATTCAGCGGGTATTTTATAACCAACATCACCATTACCAAGCATAATTCCTGGTGCAGCGTTTTTACTGTTGGGGTCGCCACCCTGTATCATAAAACCACTGATGATGCGGTGAAAAAGCAGGCTGTCGTAAAAATGTGCATTCACTAATTTTACAAAATTATCCCGGTGCCTGGGGGTTTTGTCAGATAACCTTACTATAATCTCACCCAAGCTGGTACTGATTTTAATGCGTACAGGATCTGTTACTTTTGCTGTGTCAACCACACTTTCTTTTACAACAACGGGGCTGATTTTTGTTGTTCGAACCGGTAGTTTTCTTACCGGTTTTTTAGTGCTTTGCGCCTGCAATAAACAAACAGGCATACACCATATCAATATCAAAATAAACTTAAAAAATTGCTGCATTATTAATCTTCTTTTTTAAAAATCTGCTCAAAGTAAAGCAAAACATGGTCTTTTAAAAAATTCTCCTGCTCGTACACATTAAATTCGGGCAAAGGTTTTAGTTGTTTAAAATGCGGCCATCCTTCTTCATCCAATCCCTCCATAACGTAATAGCCACTTTGTGCCAGCAGGGTGCAAACGGCAATATGCATCAGGTCTTGCTTTTGTTCTTTGGTGTATACCTGTTTGGCGGTACCGAGTTCCTGTACACCAATCAAAAAAAGTATACCATCCATATCTGGCTTAATGCCAAATTTTTGTTTTAAAACAATACGGAGCTTTAACCACCTTACCTGTAAATCCTCTTTTGCATGTTCCATTAGGCAAATATAATTTAATAAGGAAGATGGAACACGCGAGCCCGAAAGATTCATTCTGGCTGGGTTGATACGGATAAAACAGATTTACTCTGATAGGAATAAGAAAGCAATGAAAAAATTTTTAATGAATGATAGAACACGGATGACATAGATATTACAGATTTATACTGATAAGAAAAAAAGCAATGAAAAAATTTTAATCATAGAAAACAAATAATACGAAATAGATTCCAACTGATTATTTTAAACAGCAAAA
>JAYUBR010000322.1:0-6732 GCA_043740775.1 Ferruginibacter sp.
AATAAAAAGGTACCCCCTGCTCTACAAATGACAATGAAAATGTAGCAGCAGCAATACCTGCAGGATAAAAAATGATTTTTTTGTCGGTTTGTCGGACAAGAATAATTTAAAAACACTAATAATTTAAACGTTTTTTCGTTTCAATATTTTGAAAGTAAAACTTTTGAAAGGGATAATATGATAAAGGAAGACAAAAAAAGCACCGGATTTTTTAACAGGTTTTCATTCGGCAAGGATAAGAACAACGCTGCTGTTGATGTAGCCTTTCACGATGCATTTTTGCAATTGTATGTGGATGCATACGTTGTGATTAACATGGAAACCAACGACATTGCTGATTTTAATCCTCATATGATTACCCTGTTTGCCCTGCCGCCGGAAGTAAATTTAAAAAAGCTGCAGATTAACCAGATAATGATGCGTTACCTGGCAGAAGACAGTGACAATAAGGATTTGATGATGAACCGTATTCCCGATTGCTGGGAGGGAGAAGCTGGTTTTATTAACTACAATAAAGAAAAATTTTATACCTGTGTAAATAGTAATGTTTTTTATAAGGATGATGTAAAATGGCAGATCATCAGTTTCAGAAATATAACAGAAAAAAAGACTGCTACGCAGGAATTAAAAAATTATAAACTAAATGCAGAAAAAGCTGCAAGAGCAAAGGCAAGATTTTTAAGCAGTATGAGCCATGAACTGCGTACACCGCTCAATGGAATTATCGGAACTTCCAATCTTATTTTATTAGAACCTGATTTACCTGAGAACATAAAAAGGAATATGAATATTTTGAAATATTCCTCAGAACACATGCTGGGCATTATCAACGATATACTTGATTTTAGTAAAATTGATGCCGGTAAACTGGAACTAAAAAAACAGTCTTTCAATTTAAAAGAATGCCTTACCAATATCATTGAAGCATTTGAAGTACAGTTTAATGACAAAGCAATTGACTTTATATTTGTGGAACCGGAATTGTTACATACTGTAAACATTAGTAGTGATGAAGTAAAGCTTAGCCAGATTTTGAATAACCTTTTATCCAATGCATTAAAATTTACCCTGGTTGGTAATGTAACTTTTAAAGTAATTATTGAAAATACAAATAAGCAAACCACCACCATTTGTTTTAAAGTAAGTGATACGGGTATTGGTATTCCGGTTGAAAAACAATCAGAAATTTTCCAGGGGTTTGCGCAGGTTTATATGGATGATCAAAGCAGGAAATTTGGTGGTACCGGCCTCGGGCTTACCATTAGTGAAAAATTAGTAAATAAATTTGGCGGCAACCTGGAAGTGGAAAGTGTTCCCGGAGAAGGCTCTTCTTTTTATTTCAGCGTTTGTTTTGACAATGCCAAACCAAAAGAAATTAAAGCCAAAGTGCAGCATGACGTAGGTTTTGAACACATCACCGATACACACGGATTAAGAATATTGGTTGTGGAAGACAATGCCATCAATGCAACCATCCTTATTAGTTTTTTACGCAGATGGGGAGTACTGGTTAAAGAAGCAGAAAATGGTATACATGCTTTGGAACTGATTAAGTATCATAAATTCGACCTGATATTAATGGATCTTGAAATGCCGCAAATGGATGGTTATGCAACCATTAAAAAAATACGGGAAACAGATTTGAAGATCCCCGTACTTGCTTTTACTGCAAGCCTCCTTGAAGACATGGAGTCTCTGATAACAGAATCAGGTTTCAATGATTATGTACTAAAGCCTTACAAGCCGGCAGAGTTGAAGAAAAAAATTCTTGACTATGCCCCTCACCGTAAAATTGATTACGCATAAAATAATCCCGATAGTTTTCAAGGTTTTAATCACGAAGGCACAAAGGCACTAAGTTTCTCAAACCTTAGGGTTACTTTCTGTCTTAGTGCTTTTGTGGTTCCCCGCTAAAGATAAGATGCAGCATACCCTTCCTGCAGTTGATTTAATACGGTTTCCGGATTCAAATCTTCTTTTAAATAACGATGCAACACTTCTCCCAGCCATTGCTGAAACGCAGGCCAGCCGCTGTACCTGGGGCGAACATACGCATAGCTTAATGTTTCTGTTGTGTTAATAAAAAAATTGTTGGTAAGGGCATTGGCAGCATCATCTTTCCACGCAATGATATTACCCGGTTGCCCTTGTTCTCTTACATACACAGAATTTTGAATGGCTGCACTGCAAAGCCAGGCGGCATATGAAGCAGCTTCTTTTGCATGGCTGCTGCTGGCTGATATGGCAATACCGGCACCACCCAATACCACGTTCTTTGTCCATGGGGCATTGTGGTAACTGAGTTTATTTTTACTGAAACCTTCTCTTGAATAATTGGTATAACCAAATGCCAATGGCGAATAGGCAATGTCATTTTCTGTAGCCATGTGATCGTACAATTGAATCGGGTTCCAGTCAAGACTGTTGATGTGAAAATTATCCCGCATGGTACGCATCAGTTGCAACACCTGCAAACCAACTTCACTGGTAACTAGTAAATGATTGTTCTCTCTAACGGACGAACCAAACTGGGCAGTAAGTGATAAAAAAGTACACAAACAATCGGTGGCAGAAAAAGCCATCCCTACTTGTAAATGTTGACTTTTCAATGCTTCGGATAATTCAAAAACTTCTTCCCAGGTTGTTGGGATTTTGTGTTCGCCCATCAGGTCCGGGCGATTGGCGGCACATTGCATCGCTGCATCCACTGGCAATGCCCATTGTTTTTGCTGGTAGTAATAACTCAAAAAGCCGGGCCCGGCAGACTGTTGTTCCAGTTGCTGTAATTGTTCGTAGGTCAACAAGTCATCCAATGGTAACAAGCAGTTTGTTTCATAGGCAACGCCCACATGCGGGTAATCAATAATGAGCAAATCAAATTGTGCAGCCAGTGCCGTAAGCGACTGATCGCCGAATTTGGAGAGTGATCTTTTATGCCATTCTACCCTTACGCCAAATTGCTCTTCGAATAGTTTGGATGCTGCTACCAGTGGATCATATCCTCGTGGATGATCCCATGTAATTCCTTTTAGTGTTATCATGAATCAAGTCGGTTTATTAATTTTTTAATTGCCCCGCCCTTCTTCGCAGGGAGCAGTTGTTGTTGTTGAATTGCCCCGCCTTTCAGGGCGGGGATACATTAGAAATAGAAACAGGGGCTTTAGCCCAAAAAAAAAATAATTTTTTATCACTGCCCTAAAGGACAGTGCAACTCATTCCTTTATAAAATTGATGAATGCCAAACAGTCAGCAAGATTACTTCTTTTTCTCCAGGCTTTTTTGATAAAATGTCTGTATCATTTCCTGTTCTTCTTTTGAATGATAGAATTTATTTAAAGCTTCATTTTCTATCCTCATCCCTTCCTCAGAAATACCACTTGCGCTAAGTAGTGTCAGTTGTTTTATTACCTGTAAACGGCCGGGCAATTTAATCTGTTCCGTTGGCAGGGCGCAGTTAGCTTTTTTATCCTTTAAAAATCAGGCGGTACATGTGCTGCCTTTTGTTTATTTTATTCAAACCATTGAAACATATCCTGTAACTGTAGCGTTGATTTTTCCGCTTGATTTAAATCTCTTAGCATAGCGCCTTCCTGGAACTGGATCAACCTGTTTCCATATTGCCGGGCATCTTTTAAGTTGTGTGTGATGCACAATGCAGTGAGCTTGTATTCTTTTATCAGTTCATCGGCAAGGTTTAGAATTAAAGCGGCTGTTTTGGGATCGAGTGCCGCAGTAGGTTCATCCAGCAACAGGATGCTGGCCTCATCCATCACGCTCATCAGCAGTGTAAGTGCCTGACGCTGCCCGCCGGACAGGCTGCCCATCATTTGATGGATTTTATTTTCAAGCCCCATGTCCAGCCTGGCAATCATGTCCTGTGCCTTTTTTTTGAAGGCTGCATCAATGCCCACCACCAGTTTTTTTTGTGTTGTTCTTAATGCCGCCAGCCTGAAATTGTCTAAGATGCTCAGGTCGGAAGCGGTGCCGGTATAAGGATTTTGAAATACCCTGGCGATCCATTTACTTCTTTTGTATTCAGCATATTTTGTTACGTCCTCACCATTGATAATCACTTTTCCGGTAGTCACTTTGTCGGCGCCTGATAGTACATTCAGCAATGTAGTTTTACCGGAACCGTTGGCCCCGATGATGACAACATAATCGCCTTTGTTTATTTGCAGGTTGATATGTCGCAGAGCAGTTACTTCATTCACTTCTCCCTTGTTATAAATCTTGCTGATATTTTGTAGTGAAATCATTTATTTATTTTTCAGCCGGTTGCTCAACACCGGCAGTGCAACAATTAACAAAACAAAAATGGCGGTGACCAGTTTTAATAAATTGGGATCAACACCCGATGCCAATGTAACGGCCAGCACCATTTGAAAAACGAGGCTGCCGGTGACTACCAATACCAGGCTGGCAGCGATAGATTTTACATTGAACCAGTTCTTCAATGCATTTGCTATCAGTACCGATCCAAGCCCCGTGATTACGATGCCGATACCCATATTAATGTCGGTAAAATTCTGGTATTGTGCCACCAGGCATCCACTCAATGCTGTTAATGCATTGGCAATGGCAAGCCCAATGATCTTCATTTTATTATTATTGATACCAAGGGCCCTGGTCATTGTTTCACTGTTACCTGTTGCCCTCATCGCAATGCCAAAATCAGTTTTTAAAATATAAGTGATTATGACCAGCAGCAGAAGTATGATCATAAAGGCGATGATAAGATTGTTATAGGTTTCGTTTTTAAAAAAAGCCAATTGGCTGAAGATGGATGCAGTGCCGATCAGCGGAACGTTTGACCTGCCCAGTATCACCAGGTTCACAGAATACAATCCCGTCATTACCAATATACCTGCCAGCAGGGCATCAATTTTTAGTTTGGTATGAATCAGGCCCGTCAGCATTCCCGCCAATGCACCCATAGCGATACTTGCCACCACCACAATTACCATGGAATAATGATTGGATAAAAGCACGGCTGTAACGGCAGCGCCTAAAGTATAACTGCCGTCGGTAGTAATATCAGGGATGTTAAAGATCTTCATGGAAATGAAGACACCCATGCACATGGATGCCAGGCAAAGCGACAGTTGTAAAGCCTGTAAATAAAATTCCATTATGGTGTTATAGGTTCAAAAGTGGAAGGTATGGTGAATCCATAATTTTTTGCTACAGCAGGGTTAAAAACTTTTTTTCTTGTCTTTACCATTTCCCATTTAAGGTTGGTGGTATTGCCTGATTTTAAATAGGCTGCTGCCTGTTCACCCGCCTGGTATCCCCATTGATAAATATCTGCACCATAGGCTACCAGTGCACCTCTTGCTACCAGCCCTGCTTCGCTGGTAAAGATGGGCACTTTAGCCTGGTTGCACAGTTTTACAATAGATTCAAAAGATGCAAAAACCGTGTTGTCGGGATTGGCAAAAAAGGCATCAATATTTTTATTCAGCAATGCCGCTGTAACCAGTTGCGCATCGGCAGAAGTATTAACGGGCAGTGAAACCAGGGTGATGTTATTTTTATGGGCCAGTTGTTCTATTCTTTGAATGGCTTCCACCGATTGTGGTTCTGCCTGGTTAAAAATCATCCCCACTTTTATCAATCCAGATTTGGGTTTAATGACGGTGGGTATCAGCAGGAAGGAAGTATCAATATACCCCAGATCATCTGCCACGCCAAACAAATTTGCCGGCGCTTCCCCTTTATCATTCTGCACCTTCATTAAAGCAGGCGTTGGGGCCACCATCATAAAAATAGGAATGGTCTTTGTTTTTTGAATGGCGGTGATGGTGGGCAAAGATGCATTGGCAGCGATCAACGTTACCTTTTCTGAAATAAAATAATTGACGATTTGTGTGAGGGTAGGGATGTTTCCCTGCGCATTCCGGTAAGTAATTTTTACGTTGCCTTTCTGTTCATCAAATCCATTTTTCTTTAGTGCATCAATAAAACCAATTTTTGCCTGCTCTATTGTATTGTCCTGGAAAGCATCCACGAAACCTACTACAGGTACATCGGATTTCTTTTGATTGCAGGAAGCTAAAGCTACCAGGGCTATCAGTAAATATTTTTTCATTGTATAAGTTTGTTGAAGGCTTTGATATACTACAGATTGTTTTTGCAATTTACAATACTACGGCTGATTCCTGTAAAGAACTTATTGAAGAGTAAATTAGTTCAAAAAGTATTTATGGCCATTCTTTACTGGCGGGTAAAAACGTGTTGGTATGTGCCGGTACATGTGGGGTAATGAAACTTATGTTGTCAATCAAATCAATCGTCGTATATTTTTTTTCCGGCAGGTTGGGTGTTTCAATTTTGTTACTGTTACAGAAAAGCAACAATATCAAAAAGCAAATTTTAATACCCGGCAGCTTTTGGTAAATCTTTTTTCGTTACTTTAAGGCCATGAGTAAACATAGAAGCCCTGCATACAATACGCCGGTATTAAAGAAAGATCAGACAGACGATAATGATAAAATGCTGCCCTTACCAGCACCAACGAGGCCCTACCCATTTCACATGAATATTGATACAATCGTTGATGACATTAATTCTCAAAAAATGATTTTTCATATAGTGGGGGATACAGGCAGCTTGCGCAATCCATGCTTTACTCGAGTGTGTCACGAATGAAAAAGGGTGAAAGTTCTTTTTCAATGCTTTAAGAGAGATGAAGGAAGCCCCTTCATATACGCCTTGCGGGAGGAGTATATA
>JAYUBR010000323.1:0-1992 GCA_043740775.1 Ferruginibacter sp.
ACAAAATTGGAAAAAGGGAAATAGAAAAACAGTTACTATTTTTAATACCGAAATTCAATAAAAACGGTCAACGCTATTCAGGGATTTACAGCCCGGGAAGGAAAAAATATTAAAGGTAAAAGAATAAATTTTATAAGGCTAAAAGCGTCTCAACACTCAACCGGAAAAGAAATTTATAGTTTTGGCTTACTGTTTCCCGTAATCACTGGCGGGGTTTATAACCGCAGCAGTTACTTAATGTTCAAATAAAAACGTCTTAACGGCAAACAACAATTTTATTTTATTGCGGCCTGAAATCATAGGGAAGCACGTCCGCCACTTTTTGCCATGTCCAGTAACCATTAATTACAATATCATTCTGATCAAAAAAATACCCGTTTTGCTCTATCCCTATAGACTGATCTGGTGCAATGGTGAGTATGGAAAGCTGAAACTTCCGGGGTACATCACCTGTTGCTGTAAGATAAAGTGGGTCGGGCACCTGCTTGTTATACAACACTGCCATGTTTTGCTGGTTGGGTGTTATCTCCACCAGTTGCGTGCTATCATTTTTGCTGTAATTAATAGCTCCATAAAAATCTTGCACCGGTATGGCTGTTTCTACCTCGTTGGTTTTTGCCACCAGTTGAATTTCAAATCCTTGTTCTTTAATTTTTTTATCATGTACACTCCGCATAAAATGCAACATTGATCCCTGGTAAGCTTTTAGCCGGTTATTGTACCAGCTTGTTTTTTGTACTTCGTCTGAAGGCTGCATGTCTTTAAACAACGGGTAACCGGAATAGGTACTCAACTGGGTGCCGTACTCATGCGTAAAAGAATCAAGCGTATATTTTATCGTGTAACCCAATGCGGTATTTTCAATCTCCAGGGGTGCAGTTGCCAATACCTTTAAGCGGTTCTTCTTTTTGTAAAAATAAAAATGCAGCATGTCTTTATTTTTTATAACACACTGGCTGCTGTTGATAGTTTTACCAATAAAATTTTCTTCAAAAAAGCCGCCATATTTTTCCAGTCCGTCTTTTACTTCATTGCTTGATTTGATCACCACATCCTCCAGTGCTTTTTCTTTTTGTGCTACTTCTATCACTATATTTTTGTCCAGTGCATCAGCAGTAGTTATACGCCTCGTTACAGTTTGGTAGCCGGTAAATGTAATGATCAAATCGTACCCGCCATTGAGTAACCGGAGTGTAAAATTTCCCTGCTGGCCAGTGGCTGTTCCTATAGTAGTATTTTGCGCAAATACACTTGCACCCTGTAGTGGTAATTTTGTGGCCGCATCCATTACTCTGCCTGTAATGAGATAAGCCTCAGATTGGGCCATTGTATGGTTTGAAAAAAAAACAATACATAAAAAAAAGATGACTTTTTTCATACACAAATATTAATCAAACACTGAATAATTGAAACGGTATTTTGTAAACAAAATTGCCAGCGAAAATACATTAATGGTTGTTAAGTTTTTGTTGCAATGCGGCGCAGGTTTCGTTGATGGTTTCTTCCATACTCCTGTAGGTAAATCCAGGTAAAAAACTTTTTAATTTACTATTGTCGTAACGCTCTTTTGATAATGCTGAAGCGGCGGTTTCTTTCGTTAGTAAAGGATCTTTTCCCGTAAACCGGCTTTTAAAAGCTTCCATGCGCCACACTATTTTTGCTACCAGCGGGGTTACTTTTTTATGCGGCTTTTTTTTATTAAATGCTGTAGCAATTAAATTAAATATTTCCTGGTAGCTTTTGTTGGCGGCGCTAATAATAAAACGCTCTGCTGTTATATCACGGTCCATTAATTGAAGCATTGCAGTGGCAACATCTCTTACATCCACAAAGCCGTTTACACCATCTGTGTACCAGGGAAATTCATCGTAGGCACTTTTAAAAATTTGTGAACTGCCGCCTTCCCAATTACCCGCACCCAGAATGATTGTTGGGTTAATTACCACCGCATTAAGCCCTTCTCCAATGCCACGCCATACTTCCAGCTCAGCC
>JAYUBR010000324.1:0-20002 GCA_043740775.1 Ferruginibacter sp.
TATCCTTTGGGGATTTCAAAGTGCAGGCCTTCGCCCAAAAGTGCTACGCCTATCATCATTAAAAAGCATAAGGCTAATATTTGAAAGGATGGATTTTTACCAATGAAATTATTTAATGACTTGGCGGCAAACAGCATTACTATCAGGCTTACAATAACTGCGGTGTACATAATCCAAAGTTCAGTTACCATTCCTATAGCGGTGATGATGGAATCAATAGAAAACACAATGTCTAACAAAACGATTTCGGTCAATAGTTTCTTAAATGAATGAGTTTTGGTATTAGTGTTTACCCTGTCAGTTTGTGCTAATTGCGTTTTATGATGAATTTCTTTTGTGCTTTTGTAAATAAGAAAAAGTCCGCCAATAATTAATATTAAACTTTTGCCACTTATATCTGTTTTAAAAATGGTAAATAATGTGTTGTCTAATTTTAATATCCATGCAATTGCTGTTAAGAGCAATAACCTGATAATCAAAGCAAGGCTAATACCCATAAAACGCAACTTGCTTCGTTTTTCAGCCGGCAGTTTGTCTGATAATATAGAAATAAAAATTAGGTTGTCTATACCTAAAATAATCTCCAAGGCAATTAAAGATATTAAGGGTATGAGAACTTCTTGTATTATTAGTGTCTGCCAAATTTTAAAGCCTGAATTATAAGCAAAACAAGTCAAAAAAATCAGGCAGTTTTTTTATTACTGCCTGATTATGGTGTTACTTAGGGTTATTAATAATTAAAGTATCCTGATAAAAAGTTACTTCACCAGTTGTAATATCATGTGTACCTCCAACTATTCCAATTTGCCCGGCTTCAATCATTTCTTTTAAAATGGTGCTGCGTTCCATAATAGCATGTACAGTTCTTTTTACATTGATAGTTGAAACTTTTTCTACAAATTCAGCATTACCGGAATTGCGGTTTTCTATCACCGAATTCTCGTCATCTACTGCAGGCCTTATTTTAGTTAGCAGTGCTGTGAGATTTCCCATTTCCACATGGTCGCAGGCTCCTTTAACTGCGCCGCATTTTGTATGTCCTAACACAACAATTATTTTGGAGCCAGCTACTTTGCAACCAAATTCCATACTACCCAAAATATCTTCGTTAATAATATTACCGGCAATACGAACACTAAATACATCACCTAATCCCTGGTCAAATATCAATTCCGCCGATGTTCGGGAATCAATACAACTCAGGATTACAGCAAATGGATGTTGCCCATCAGATGTTTCATTAGCTTGTTGGAGCAGGTTACGGTTTACCTTAAGATTATTTACAAATCTTTTGTTGCCTTCTTTTAATAAGTCCAAGGCCATTGCTGGTGTAATTGCAGCCTGCATTTCTTTAGTTAATGTTTTCATTGTTTTATTTTTTAAAAATTGAAGATGATGTTATTTAGGTTCAATAAAATTGATTGTTTCCACTGTTATGTTCTTTGCTTTTGCATTTATTTTATAGTTCTGTATTATTTCTACCACATCGTATGCAATAGATTTTGAGTGGGTACAATCAACAATCACTTTTGAGTTTTCAGGAATGGCATCCAATGCGGTAAGCACACTTGCTTTATTGAAAAATGAAACTTCTTGTGCTAATACAAGATGATACACTTGATTCCCTTCTTCTGTGGTTACTACCTCTTTTAAATGATGTGAGTTGCGGTAACTATGGCGCAGGGTGTAAAAGATGCCAAACAATATGCCTATTGTAATGCCTTTCAATAAATCTGTTAGCAGTATAGCTACAATAGTTGCAACAAAAGGTATAAACTGCTCCCACCCCTGCTTATACATTTGTTTAAAGAGAGCAGGATTGGCTAATTTATAACCTACCATTAATAAGATGGCGGCGAGACTTGCCAACGGTATCATATTCATTAATCCGGTAATGGTAATAGCGCTGATTAATAAAAACACTCCATGCAGTATGGCACTCATTTTTGTTTTTCCACCAAAATCGATATTTGCAGAACTGCGAACAATAACCTGTGTAATGGGCAAGCCACCAATTAAACCCGACACAACATTTCCTAAACCTTGTGCTTTTAATTCCCTGTTTGTTGGTGTAATTCTTTTGTAGGGGTCAAGCTTGTCTGTTGCTTCTACACAAAGTAGTGTTTCAAGACTGGCTACAATGGCCAATACAATAGCTACCTTATAAACTTCAATATTTGTTATCTGCGAAAAATCAGGGAAAGTAAACTGTGTAAAAAACTCCGATAAACTGTGTGCCACCGGAAGCTGCACCACCTGGTCTTTATCCAAACTGAAATTTAATATCCCGTTCTGGTAGATATAATTCATCACAATACCCAAAATTACTACTACAATCGGGCCTTGTATCAATTGAAATATTTTGTGTTTCTTCGTCAATACTTTATCCCAAAAAATTAATATGGCCAATGATATAGCAGCAATAAGTACCGCACCCGGCGTAATCGCATTGAACGCATTTGTAATAGCAGAAAAAGTATTTTCACCGCCTAATTGAAAAAATGCATCATCGCCTTCTGCATCTTTATCATAGCCAATTGCATGAGGTATTTGCTTTAGAATAATCAGCAATCCAATACCAGTAAGCATCCCTTTAATAACGGATGATGGGAAAAAGTAAGCGATAAAACCTGCTTTGGCAAAACCCATAATAAGTTGCAGGATTCCGGCAATAACGACTGCAAGTAAGAAAGTAGGCCATGAACCAAGCGTAGCGATAGAAGTTAAAACTATTACTGCTAATCCAGCGGCTGGTCCGCTAACCCCAAGTGGCGAACCGCTTGAAATACCTACTACAATACCGCCAACAATACCTGCTATTATGCCCGCAAATAAAGGTGCACCCGAAGCCAAAGCAATACCAAGGCATAAGGGAACGGCTACAAAAAAAACGACAATACTTGCAGGCAAGTCGCTTTTCAGTTCTTTGAACATATTTTTTTTCATTTCCATAACAGTTGATTTTATCGGGCGAAGATAGGGGTATTATTTTAAATGATAGTAATACTATCTAATAAAATTGTAAAACTTTTAACTATTTTTGTACAGTAAAACATTGCACATTATCTTTATCTGTATTTAAACAACTGGTGCAACAATAAAACCGTAGCAAAAAATGGAAGTACAATTACAAATAAAAATGAATGAAAAACTGTTTCTCCGTGACCCGGAGCAAACGGAACTTGGCAAAAAAATCATTCGCCACAGTATTCAGTTAATTTATAAAAATGGGTTTGAATTATTCACCTTTAAAAAACTGGCAGAAGATATTGGTACAACAGAAGCTGGTATTTACAGGTATTTTGAAAACAAACACCGTTTGCTGATTTATATTACCGCATGGTACTGGGGTTGGCTTCAATACCGGGTAACTTTTAATACAAATAATATTAAAAACCCGGCAGTTAAACTTAAAAAAGTAATTCAACTATTAGCTACTACAGTTGTGGATGATGATAAAACAATGCATATTAATGAAGACCTGCTACACCAGATAATAATATCAGAAGGCTCAAAAGCCTATCTAACCAAACATGTAACTGAAGATAATAAGGAGCAATTATTTAAGCCCTACAAAGACTTTTGTGCTGTCATTGCCGATATTATTTTAGAATGTAACCCCAAATATAAATATCCGAGGTCATTGGCAAGCACTATTATTGAAATGGCACATTTTCAAAATTTCTTCATGAACAACCTTCCGTCACTAACTGATTTTGGTAAAACCAAAGATGAATTGAAAGTGGTTTCATTTCTGGAAGATTTGGTGTTCAGCAGCATAAGGAAAAAATAATTGGTTCTGGAAAGGTGTAAGGATTGCCTGATAGGTCGTCATTTTTCAAACACAATGAATAGACTGGTTCTCAATTTTGCTTATATTTGTAACATAGTATTGCAGCTATAAAGCAAAAAAAAATAGTGAGTGATCGGTGAGTAGATTTTTTTAAGCAACCCAAAACATTGATATAATAGAGGTTTTGTGATAGGGTTCGAATCCCTAACTCTCCGCTGACCCAAACCTGATATATCTTGCCCGTAAATGTTTCAGGTTTTTTTATGATCATGGACGGCAGACTTGGAGGCAGATTTAACGTAAATTTTAAAAAATGAGAATACTGATATCGGCCGTTTTGTTATTAATGCTGACTACCTGTTGTTTTTCTCAAACCTATATTTCTTTAAACCCTGCACTTACAAATGACATAGGAACACTTGCAGAAAAATCCAACTTGTCATTTGAAATTGGCCGTCAATGGGATGTTTTTAGCCTGGGATTGGATGTGGGTAAGACAAGCCTGGGAAATATGCACGGTAATGACACTTCCACTTATTTGGAGATACGGCCTAATTTGAATGTCTTTCAACAAGGGAAATTTACCAATACGTTTACCGCAGGCGTAGGGTATATTTTTAATTCTCAGCAAAGCCTGATGACAGAAGTTACATCAGGTATTGAATATGCATTAAATACCAGAGTTCATTTTAATATTTATTTTGGTCAATATTATTATAGCGGCAGATATGCCGCCAGCAGCGTTACTTTTTTTGGCTTATCTGGTATGTTTTATTTCCTGCCTTCGCACGCAAAAGGTATTTTAAATGGGAAATCATCACAAACTCCATAGCTAGCAAAACAATTGTATTTTTATATAGTCACTCATAGTGACATTTTAATTTCATTTCCAGGGCGGGGTTTTACCCGGCCTTCTTTCTTAAAAATTAAAAAGTATTATTTTAAAATAACGGTGTCAGATTAAAGTAACTTTCATGTAATGGTATTATTGTTATTATTAATAATTGTATTACTTCCAAATAACCAGTTTTTTACATTATGTCTACGCAAAGAAAAGACTCATTGATAAAAGGTGACTTGCAGGATGAAATAATTAATCAGCAATTTAAGTCCAGAATTGATTTTAATAAATCACTAAGTGATAAAATTGCAATATTTATTACAGATTTTTTGGGAAGTATCAAATTTCTTTCCGCATGCTGTATTTTTTTCTTTTTCTGGGTCATCTGGAACCTTAATTTTTTTCCCCTTCTAAAAGTTTTTGATCCGTTTCCATTTCCCGCATTGCAAATGATCGTTTCTATATTTGCTATAATATTATCGGTATCTGTTTTGATAAGTCAAAAAAGACAAGGAAAATTTGAAAGGATAAGTCAGCAGATAGAATTTGAGGTTAATGTAAGAGCAGAGAGTGAGATCACTAAAATGCTTGAGATGCTTCATGATATACAAAAGAAGATCGGTATCAATAACAATGATATTGAACTTGAAAAGATGAAGGAAAATCTGGATATCCAAGATCTCCATCAAAAGTTAGATGAGAATCTTTAAGTGAGGCAATACTGGATTCACTGGTATTGTAATCGCCAATATTTAATATGACAGGTTAAGTTTTTTTAAGCCATAACGATAAAAATAAATTTTATTTAAATGCGGTAGGGTTTTGCTCAACCCCTTTGTTATTTTAACCGGTCAGAGTATTACTGGCAGGTTACTCCTCAGCAGTACCAAATATAACTGGAGACTGTACACATCAGGCTACTACCATTCCGACAAGCGAACAGTGGGATATTCTTTCCATAGATATCCCGGTATTAACCATTAGTTTTCCTTCCACTCATATCCCCAATGCATTAACCAGAGGAGACATTGCCTTAATACCCAATGCAAAGATGTTTATTGTGATGGGCGACAACCCGGGAAGATTTTTTGAAATCACCAATTACAATACTGGTGTTGGCAATGCCACGGCCAATTTTATACAGGACATGCCCAGGCCCTGTTATGGTATTGCCTATCTGAACGGAAAAATTGAATTTACGGGTACAGATTTTGGAGGTAACTGTTATAGATATATGTACGATATACCATCGCATGTAATGGGAGCCGAATAAACCTTTCAGTTAAATGAAAGCCATATAGATAATTCCAGCATATCGCCTGCTACCGGACTTGCATAGCAATTGATTGGCAGTAACAATGTGGACAGTGTTACCCAGGATATAGTGTACGAAATTTATGCAAAAAATGTAGGCAATGTAAGGCTGGATAATTTTAATGTTACTGACGATTTAGGAGCGCTATTTGGCGCAGCAAATGTTTCCAATGTAAATGTTTGGTTCTTACAAATCCCTGCAACCTGGTGCTCAATCCTGCATTTGATGGCGTTAACAATGTTAAAGTGTTTAATGATAACCAGATAATGAGCAATCTTCTAAATGGATATATAAGTCTGCAGCTATCATTGCGGGCTACCCACCTTATCGGCAATAAAATATATTATAATACAGCTTTTTCAAAATGAGAAATTGGCAATACAGGAAGCAGGATACTGGTAATTGACTCTTCTAACAATGGCAATGTAAATGCTATTGACCCCAATGCAGACGGAGACCCCGGAGACCTTAATGAGAATATCCCTACTCCCTATTACTTTGGGATTATTTTGCCGGTCAGGTTCATAGATGCAAAAGCCGTCAGGATAAGTAATGGCCTGCATAATTTTAATTGGACCCTCGCCCCGCCGGCAAACCCTGTTGATAAATTTGATGTAGAGTATAGCGAAGATAATATCAAATGGCAACTTGCAGGCACAGTAGCCGGGGAAGCAGGAAAAAATAAATACTATTTAAACTTTCAGGTTAATAGCAAGAATGCCCTTTATTACAGGATAAGGGCTTATGAAAGCATTGGAAAATATTACCTGAGCCAGGTAATATTGGTATCGAAACTGAGTGACGAACAAAAAATAAAAATAACACCTTATCCTGCTAATGAGTTTGTAAGAGTTTACTCGCCGGAGCATAATTTCTCTAATAAAAGAAGCGTAACCATCATTGATATTAGTGGTAAAAAAATATTTGATCAGTCATTTTTAAAACGATATACGGAGATCAATACCTCTAAATTTCCGGATGGTTATTATGTGGTAAACGTTGAAGACAAAGCCGTGGTTTTCAGTGAGCAAATGCTTGTAAAGCATAGATAACTACTTAATAGCAAAGAGGATAAAATCGACAGGCAAAACTTTTTGCAAACTTTAATCAATCAGGTTTAACTGCATCGGCTTAAGCAGTTTTTTTATTAACGTTGATTTCAAATCTCCCAATTGCCAATTAAACCAGGTATCCGAATAGTGGAGGGAACAATTACCAGGATTTTAAAAAACGACACAGACAATGGTACAGGTTTTGTGAAGGTGCTCAAAATTCATCCTAAAATCATGCAAAGAAGCTTTGATGAAGCAAAAAGTATGGTGATTAATGAATACCAAAAACATCTTGAAGAAAACTGGATGGCAGAACTGATAAAGAAATACCCCATAAAAATCAATAATGCAGTATTACCGTGACAACTAAAATAATTCATTTTTTTTGATGAAAAAGGCGGCCTCAAAAAGGCGGCCTTTTTTATAGATTGCCCTAAAAATGTATAAAATGTAATCATCAATATTTAATCTGACAGGTCAAGGATTAGAAATTATTTCTTCTGTTATTTCATTAAAATCTACTCCTTTCTATTTACTTTATGATTTTAATTTGTAACCAAACTAAAAACAAAAAGGTATATTTAAACCGGGAAGCACTTCTTACAAAAGGATCACTTCTTTTGATGACATACGGGGATAAATTAAATAATCCGGATGTGTTATTTCTCTTTTGCTTGTAGTAATTATTTTATTTAACCTTTTTTAAAGAGTTCAACTTAAAAAACATTAGCAGTATGAAAAGTATTTTAAAACAAATATCTCAACAGAATAACGAACTTGAAAAAGAAGAAGCCAGTCTTGCCCGGTTAGAAATAAATAATCCCTCCACCAAAAAAGATCGTCGTGATTTTCTGAAAAAAACAGCCATCGGCGGCATAACATTAGCCGGGATGATGGGCCTGCCAATTGCAGATACCATTGCTCAAACAACTTCTAAAGTTAATCGTGCTTCCAATCCATCCGATTTAAAAATTACCGACCTGCGCTATTGTTTAACAACTGTTTTGGGTGGTACGGCTATTCTTCGCATTGATACCAACCAGGGTATTTATGGGTTGGGAGAGGTGAGGGATGGTGCGGATCCCCGTTATGCGTTAATGTTAAAGAGCCGTATACTTGGTCTTAACCCTTGTAACGTAGAAATGATATTTAAAACGATTAAGCAGTTTGGCGGACAATCACGCCAGGCTGGTGGTGTATGTGGTGTTGAAATGGCGCTATGGGATTTATGTGGTAAAGCACTCGGGGTACCGGCATGGCAATTATTGGGCGGAAGATACCGTGATAAAATAAGATTGTATGCCGATACCCCCGAAGCTAAAACACCGGAAGAACAAATGAAGCTGATTAAGTTTCGCACAGAAGAACAGGGATATACCTGGTTAAAAATGGATGTTTCTATTGATGAATTAAAAGATATACCTGGTACGTTAGTGAACCAAAAATTCTGGCAGGATAAAGGCAGCCTTAAACAATGGCAGGGTGATTTTATGTCTTATGCAAATACACTACATCCTTTTACACAGATACAAATTACGGACAAGGGCCTGGATGAACTTGCAAAAATTGTAGAGAATGTGCGTGGGATGGTTGGGTATGACATTCCTCTTTCTACCGATCACTATGGCCATTTTGATTTAAACAATGGCATACGTCTTGGCAGGACATTAGAAAAATACAGGCTGGCCTGGATGGAAGATATTGTGTCATGGCAGTTAACCGATCAATGGAAAACCATGTCTGATGCATTGGAGACCCCCTTGCTTACAGGGGAAGATATTTACCTGTTGAAGAACTTTAAACCATTGATAGATATCCATGCTGTTGATATTATTCATCCTGACCTGGCAACTTCCGGAGGTCTTTTAGAAACCAAAAGAATTGGGGATTATGCAGAAGAACACGGTGTTGCCATGGCGATGCACCAGGCAGGTACACCGGTTTCTTTTATGGCCAATGTACATTGTGCTGCAGCTACTCAAAACTTTTTAGCATTGGAGCATCACTCAATAGATTTGCCCTGGTGGGAAAGTTTGGTAAAGACTACCGATGGCCGGCAACTCATCACAAAAGGCTTTGCCAACGTGCCGCTTTCCGCACCAGGACTTGGTATAGAATTAAATGAAGAAGAAGTGAAAAAACATTTGCATCCAAAAGACCAAAGCTTTTTTGCACCGACTACAGAATGGAATGAACTGCGGTCGCATGACAGACTCTTCAGTTAAAAGTTTTTACATTGAAAATTATTTTAAATAAAGAGTAATTTTTGCCTGGCGTTTAAAAGCCATTTGTGTAGCTGGATTTAATAACCCATCAATTTAAAATTGAACCACGATATTTTTATTCTAAAAAAAATTTACATTTTATGATGACCAAAAAAGCAGCCATAATCGCAGCATTTATTTTTTGCGGCCTTTTTATAAAAGCACAACAAATCGGTGCTTCGCCGGAATATATAAAAGCGCTGACCGCCCAATGGAAAGGAGAACGCTTTGCGGATGGCCGCCCAAAAGTGGCCGATATTTACCTGGAGCGTTTGCAGGAAGCAACACTGGAACAGATATGGGGATTTCTTGGAAAGAAAGGATTTCGTAACCAGGTTGAAAAGGACTGGATCATTCTTAAACCCGGTGAAACAATGGTTGGACGGGTGGTAACAGCCCAGTTCATGCCTTCAAGACCAGACCTTGATACTTTGATAAGAACTTTGGGCAAAGCAGAAGGACGTTCACAAAAAGGCGGAATCAATATCTGGCCTATTGATATTTTAACCAAAGGGGATATTTATGTGGCGGATGGTTTTGGCAAGGTTAAAGATGGTACGTTGATCGGCTCAAGCCTTGGGAATGCTATTTATGGCAAAACGGGTAAGGGTGTAATATTCTACGGATCTGTAAGAGATATGCAGGAACTAAAAGATACAAAAGGGTTCAATGCCTGGATAAAGGGACATGACCCTTCTTACATAAAAGACATGACACCAACTGCCATCAATGCTCCCATCCGCATCGGACAGGTTACTGTATTTCCAGGCGATGTAGTATTTGCCAATGAGTATGGCGTTGTTTTTATTCCTGCTTATTTGGTGGAAGAACTGGTACATGATTCTGAACTAACCGGACTGAGGGATGAATTTGAAAGGTTGTTGTTGCAACAGGGTAAATACCCAGGCGGTCAAATTCATGGCGATTGGTCAGATACTATTAAAAATGAATTCAGGGCCTGGTTTGCAAAGTATCCCAAAAAACTGGCCATCACTTCAAAAGACATCGAAACTTATCTTGAAAAAGAAGGTCACTAATTAATTGCTCAATTGCTAAGTCACTCAATTGCTCAATGAATGAATTGTTGGGCAAAAAATGATTTACTAAAATCTTCATAATGAAAATTACCGCCACTATTTTATTTTTTGTTTTTGTAAGTCTTTGTAATAAAAATATTTTGTTGGCGCAAACCATGCCGAAAGATGAACTGATTTTTTTAACTGCTGAATGGAAGGGAGAACGGTTCGCAGATGGCCGCCCAAAAATCGCGGATGCCTTACTTGAAAGAGCAAAGAACATCAATATTGATGATGCGTGGACTGTATTAAAAAATGAAGGATATCTTAACCAGTTTGAAGGTGGTTGGAAAATGGTAAAAGATGATGTGCCTGTAATTGGGCGTGCCGTAACTGCTATGTTTATGCCAAGCCGTCCTGATGTAGAAAAAAATATTAAGGCCCGTGGTATCACCAAAGATGGGAGAAAAGGCAATACCAATTCATGGCCGATTGAAACCCTGGTAAAGGGTGATGTGTATGTAGCAGATGGTTTTGGAAAAATTGGGGGAGGCACTTTAATGGGTTCCACTTTAGCAACTTCAATTTTTAGCAAATCGGGTAATGGTGTAATTTTTAATGGTGCTGCAAGAGACCTGCAGGAAATAAAAGAGATGAACGGTTTCAATGCATTTGTACGTGATTTTCATCCTTCATTTTTGGAGGAAATGATTTTGATGGGGTTGAATACACCCATCCGTATCGGTAACGCTATCGTATTGCCGGGCGACCTTGTAATTGCAAGAGGAGAGGGTGTGTTATTTGTTCCGGCACACCTGGCAGAACAGGTGGTAAGTACTGCTGAGTTTGTAATAAGAAAAGATAAGTTTGGTTTTGAAATGGTAAAATCAAACCGTTATTCAACGGGCCAGATAGATAGCCAATGGACAGTTGAAATAAAAACAGATTTTTTAAAATGGCTTGATCAGCATCCTGAATTAGGAAAGATGACGAGGGTGGAACTGGATAAAATTATGAGCAAAAGAACCTGGTAGTTTAATAAGATATAATCTCTTTAAAAAAATATTTTTTGACCGTTTACAAATCAAATTAAACATAATTGCCCATGGCTATTACGATTGCAAAGCGGCGCTGGATCCGGTTGATTCCGATAGCTTTTATTACTTATAGCCTTGCCTACCTTGATCGTGCCAATTTTGGTTTTGCAGCAGTTGGCGGAATGGCTAAAGATCTTAATATTACAGCAGCCATGTCTTCTTTACTGGGCTCGCTGTTTTTCCTTGGCTATTTCTTTTTTCAAATCCCGGGGGCGTTGTATGCTGCTAATAAAAGTGCCAGGAAACTGATCTTTTGGTCATTGCTACTTTGGGGAGCGCTTGCCACAGCTACCGGATTAATCAGCAATGTACATTTTTTGATTGTTATCCGGTTTATGCTGGGTGTTGTAGAAAGTGCTGTTATGCCTTCGATGCTCATTTTTTTAAGTCGGTGGTTTACAAAAGCAGAACGTTCAAAAGCCAATACTTTTTTAATCCTGGGAAATCCCGCAACAATACTCTGGATGTCGGTCTTATCCGGCTATTTAATAAAATCTGTTGGGTGGCGATGGATGTTTATTTTTGAAGGATTGCCGGCAATAGTCTGGGCATTTTTTTGGTTGCGTTTGGTAAATGATAAACCTAAAGATGCACAATGGTTAACAGAACCTGAAAAGGAAGCTTTGGAACAGCAATTACAACTGGAGCAACAGGATATCAAACCGGTTAAAAATTACGCAGAGGCTTTCAGATCCAAAACAGTTATTTTATTATGCTTGCAATATGCCTTGTGGAGCATTGGCGTGTACGGCTTTGTAATGTGGCTGCCATCCATTATTAATGCAGCCCCCAATAGTAATATCGTAAACACGGGTTGGCTTGCGTCCGTTCCCTATACACTGGCAATTGTGGCCATGTTAAGTACTTCTTATTTTTCTGATAAAACTTTAAAAAGAAAAATTTTCGTGTGGCCATTCCTGTTAGCCGGAGCAATTGCTTTCTATGGTTCGTATTTAATTGGCCCAAATCATTTCTGGATTTCATTTGTATTGCTGATCATTGCGGGTGGCGCTATGTACGCTCCTTACGGGCCATTTTTTGCCATCATTACAGAAATTTTACCAGGCAATGTTGCAGGTGGAGCAATAGCATTAATAAACAGTTTTGGAGCTTTAGGCTCATTTGCCGGAGCTTACCTGGTTGGATATTTAAATGGAGCAACCGGAGGATTTAATGCATCGTATATTTTTATGGCAGGCTCTTTATTACTTTCGGCATTATTAACAATGATTGCAGTTAAGAATACAAAAATACCACACAGATAATATTCAGTGTGGTATTTCCATTGCTGTATTGTACAATTCGATATCAATAAAAACCCATAGCCCTCTAATCTTTTTTTGAAGATTAGAATTTATAAAAGGAAGTATTTTAAAACTTTAAGAGTGTTCTAATCTGTTATCAATAAATATGTCCAAAAGGCCTAAAACAAAATTCAATTTATCTCTATCAATTGTATCCAGCAATTTGGCCTTGCCTATAAAATCATAATCAGGGCCTTCGTTGGTTTGTGCTGGTAGTAAGAAAATCTCTACCGGTACTTTTAATACAATTGCAATTTTTTCGAGCATCGATAATTGCAAATCCACATACCCGTTTTCAATTAACGAAAGATCTTTTGTTTTAATTCCGATTTGAACGGCAAGGTCCTTTTGTAATATATTTTTTTTCTTTCGAAATTCTGTAATGTTGAAGGCTATCAATTGTTGTAAGCCTTTGTGTTTTAATTTTTTCATTAAAGTATTTTTAGAGTAAAGTAAAAACGTCCCGATTGTTTCTTTTTAAAAATGAAACCAGTTCCATTTGAGTTTATTGCCCGAAAATTCCACAGATGGGGTCGGAAATTTAAGGCTGTTTAATAAGAAGAGACCTGTTTTTAAAAATTTATTTTTGGTCTTTATTTTTGTTAAGTCAATATCAGGTGCTATGTACCACCGGCGGTATCTTTTTATATCCGTACGATCATTGTGAATACCATTCTTATCTGTCCATTGATTGGTAACTGCACCAAACATTCCATCTGCCCCATAGCCTGCAGCAATATTTAGCCAGGCCGGTACATTTGAGTTTATAAAAAATGATTTGATATTCATACTTACCCAATAGGTTTGGGCATTGTAATCCTTCAATATTCTTTCCGGTAAACCATTACCATAAATTTCATGGGCCCTTTTGTTTAAAACATCGTTTCCATACCCGTTGCGGTGTGATGAAAATTTCAATATAATTCTTTGTTCTTTCCATCCAAGTTCCTGGGCAATCAGTAATGCAGTTCCGGCAGTATTGGCAGTGTAGTCGCCCCAGCTAAATCCCCACTCGGCTGAGAAGCCATCTAATACCTCTATGATAGATTGATAGGCAAGTCCGCTCAGCCCTCCAACCCAAATAGCTTTATTGGGCATCAAACCTGCCCACCGCCACAATTCAATACTCAATCTTCCTTCGGTGTAAGCACTCCAAAAATGACCGGCTTTATCTACCTGTAGCCATTCCTTATTATCGTTAAAAAAATGAAAGTTGCTTTGAGGGTAATTTTTATACCAGGTAGCGTATAAGGCCACCATGGTTCCCCCGTAAGCCGCCAGGTTGCCCGCAGCAACCCACTTTATTCTTTTAGAATAATTATTGGGTTCGGCTAAAATTGCATGGCTGGTATACTTTTTTATGTTCGCTGAATCCTGGGCCTTTTGTGAACCGGGCGCAAAAATAAACAGCAGCAACAACAGAAATAATTTCATTTTTTTTTAAATTATCTTGACTTAAAAAAGGGGGAAGCTGATTCAATTTCTTCCTTCGATAAAGCTTAATCCATTTGCTGCCCAACCTTCCTGTATCCTAAATAAAAGAATAGCGGAAATACCAGTAAGGTTAATACCGTGGCCGTAATTAATCCACCAATAACTACAATGGCCAATGGCTTGGAAGTTTCGGAACCAATACCATGGGATAAGGCAGCAGGCATTAAACCAATCGCCGCCATTAATGCGGTCATCACTACAGGTCTTACCCTTGTTCTTACGCCATCAATGATAGCTTTTTCCAGGGAGGAATGTGTAAATTCACTTTTTTTAATGCGTTGCAGGTTATTTTTAAAAACCGTTATCAGTATTACCCCATTTTGTATACAAATACCAAATAACGCTATAAAGCCAATACCCGCTGAAATACTAAAATTGGTTCCTGTTAATAAAAGTGCAGCAATGCCGCCAATGATAGCAAAGGGTACATTCAGCAGTACCATGCCCGCATCTTTTACATTGCCAAACATGATAAAGAGTATCAAAAATATCAGCAACAAACTAATTGGTACAACCTGCCCCAATCGTTTGCTAGCACGTTGCTGGTTTTCGAAATCGCCTGCCCACTGCATATCATATCCCTTATTTAAATGAACAACCTTATCTACTTTATTTTGTGCTTCGGCTATTGTACTTCCCATATCCCTGCCACGCACAGAAAACTTAACCGCACTATATCTTCTGTTATCATCGCGGAATATAATGCTGGGTCCGGTAAGGCGCTGAATAGTGGCGATACTTTTTATGGGCACCTGAGCCCCCCGGATGGTGGGTACCATTAAATTGCTGATGGCTTCTGCATTATTGCGGTAACCCTCCAAATACCGTAAGCGCAACTGAAACTTTTTTTCGCCTTCATAAATCTGCGATATAGCTTTTCCTCCAATCGCCATTTCAATGATGGCATTCGCATCGGCGGTAGTTACACCATATAAAGCCATTTTATTCTGATCAAGGTCTATACGTAGTTCCGGCTGGCCAATGTTTCTGATTACACCTAAATCTTCCACGCCTTTTATATTCTTCATCACTGCATATACTTCATTGGCTTTTTGCTCAGTATATGATAGCGTATCGCCATAAATTTTTACCACCAGTGATCCTTTTACGCCGGATACTGCCTCTTCTACATTATCCATAATAGGTTGCGAAAAGTTTAAATCAATACCGGGAAAAACACCTAATTTTTTTTGTATTTCATCAACTAGCTCTTCTTTTGTAATACCGTTTTTCCATTGCTTTTTTGGATAGATGTCGACATGAAATTCAATGTTGTAAAAACCAGTAGCATCCGTTCCATCATTAGGCCGCCCGGTTTGAGACATCACCTGTTTTACTTCAGGAAATTCCCGTATAATCTTCCGCATCTTATTAGCAATATCACGGGAGTCATCCAGCGATACACTCAAAGGGCAGGTGGCCCTGATATAAATGGCTCCCTCATCCAGCTCCGGTAAAAACTCTGTGCCTAAAAATTTAAATAAAAATAATCCTACTACTACTAAAGAACCGGCTATGAGCAATGTGATGCGTTTATGATGATAGGTCCAGGAGAACATTTTCATAATTCCGCTGGTCAATGCAGCTGTAAAAGGATTGTGTTTTTCCTTTACATTTTTTCGCAATAAAATACTGCTGAGTAAGGGCACCAGGGTAAGGGTTAAAAGCAACGCTCCCAGCAAAGCAAAACCAAGTGTCCATGCCAGGGGGGAAAACATTTTTCCTTCTACTTTCTGAAAAGAAAAAATGGGTAGCAATGCCGCAATAATGATAAGCTTTGAAAAGAAGATTGCCTTGCCCAGTTCGCCACCGGTATTTTTAATGATGCCCAGTTTTGAAAGCAGGTTGAAACGTTGCATGCCAACGTTATGGGCTTTGTGATCCAGTATCACAAAAATTCCTTCCACCATTACCACCGCTCCATCTATGATAATACCAAAATCTATTGCCCCCATGGAGAGTAAATTCGCGCTCATTCCTTTTAAGGTTAAACAAACAAAAGCAAACAGCAAAGCCAACGGAATAACAATGGCAACAATCACCGTGGTACGCCAGTCGGCCATAAACAGAAACACTATTACGGTTACAAAAATGATTCCTTCCAGCATGTTATGCAACACCGTTTCTGTTGCAAAATCAATCAGGTTATCGCGGTTATAAAAAGTGTTTATTTTTACATCGGGGGGTAATATCTTTTCATTCAGGTAAGTTATTTTATTCTGCACATTTTTTATTACTTCACTTGGATTTTCTCCCTTCCGCATTACAATAATTCCTTCTACCACGTCATTTTGCGCATCTCTGCCTACCTGCCCTAAACGGGCCAGTTGTGAAACATCCACATCTGCTACATCCTTTACCAGTATAGGAGTTCCGTTAATATTGGTTACAATAATGTTCCCTATCTCTTCCACATTATTCAACAATCCAATTCCCCTTACCACATAGGACTGCGAGTTATCTACAATCACATCTCCCCCCACATTGATATTGCTTTTTGAAGCGGCAGTATATACATCCAGCGGAGTGATACCATAGGATGCAAGTTTCTGGGGATTCACTTTAATTTCGTAGGTTTTTACTTCACCGCCAAAACTTACAACATCGCCCACTCCGGGCACACCCAGAAACTGTCGTTCAATTACCCAATCCTGCAGTGTTTTTAATTCTTTTACTGTTTTGGAAGTACTGGTTAAAGTGTAACGGAATATTTCTCCGGTTGGGCCTGTTGGTGGTTGAATGTTGGGTGCGGCATTTTCAGGCAAATCAACATCCCGAAGCATATTGTTAACCTGCTGCCTTGCAAAGGCATCGTCTACATCATCTTCAAAAATTATTTTTACAACAGACAAACCAAATACTGTAGTAGAACGAACAGATGTTTTTTTCTGGATAGGGTTCATTGCTACTTCAATGGGGATGGTAACAAATTTTTCTACTTCTTCGCCACTGCGCCCGGGCCATTGGGTAATGATGGTAATTTGTGTATTGGTTACATCAGGAAAGGCCTCTATCGGAATATTTCTAAAAGAAATAACGCCCCAGATAATTAATACGATGGTTGCGAAAAATATAAACAGCCTGTTCTTTAAAGAAAAGGCAATTACTTTTTTAATTGCTTTAAACATAGTGTGGGTTGATTATTTAGTAATTAATGCCTGGTAAAGAAATACCTGCGAATTAGTAACTACCTGCTCGCCCCCAACAATACCCGAGATGTAGGCTTTGTTATCAATTCGTTTGATCAGGTTAATCTCATGCACCTCCAGTTTATTATCCTTTTTTACCACTACATAATTTTTACTATTATCCATAATGATGGCCTGCGCGGGAATGGAAAGTCTGTTAACCTTTCCCTTTACATTTACTTTAACAGTGGCAAACATTTCAGGCTTCAACACAGTACCTGGGTTATCCATACTGATGCGGACTTTCATTGTCCTGGTAGCAGGATCCAGCACATTATATATCTTATCAATCTTTCCCGAATACTCTTTTTCGGCATTAGAAAGTGTATTAACTTTTACCAGATTGCCGAGGTGTATATTATCCATATCGGCTTCGTAAACATTGGCCATAACCCATACGCTGGATAAGTCGGCAATGGCAAATAAATTTGTATTGTTATCGGAGCGAACTTCAGAAGTATTGGTGATATTTTTTTCGATAATAAAGCCGCTTATTGGAGCAGTAATGGTATAGGTAGAACTTTTGCCACCGGTTATCGACGCAACTTCTTTCACCCTGTTTAATTCAGACAATGCCTTGTTGTAGGAAATTTTTGCATTCAGGTAGTCCTGCTCTGTAGCTAGTTTTCCTTCATATAAATCTTTGCTTGTTTCCATGGCTTTTTTAGTCAGGGTAACATTCGATTCAGCGTTGGATACATCATTGGTATAACCCGCAACTTCTGTACTTCTTAAAACCGCCAGTACCTGGCCCTTGTGTACATAATCACCCAATTCAACTTTCAGCGAATTGATCCTGCCGCTCACTAACGAAAATACCTTTGCCTGTTTGTTTTCATTCGCTTCAATTTTACCATTTAACTTAATGATATCACTTACATCTTCCAACACAGCCGGCGCTGTTTGCACATTTTTAATTACACTGTCCGAAATGGCGATGTTTTCCGGTGCAGCTTCTTCTTTGTGACTGCCACATGAAGTAAAAGCAGTAGTAAGAACAACCAATACACAAATATTTAATGCTTTCATTTTATTGAATTAATAGTTTAAAATTGTTTTACCAACGGTAAAATTCAGGGTTTCAATTGCCTGCATCTTTTGATTTTGCAGGTCATTAATTTGAAGAATATTATTCTTATACGATTCATTGAAATCAGTAAACTCAATCAGGCTGAGGTTTTTCTTTTCAAAATTTTCTGTGATCGCTTTTAATAAATTTTCAAACTCATCCCGGAAGATTGGATCAATGGATTGCAACATCCTATCTGTGTTCAATGCCTTTACGTACGCCGTTTGCACTTCATTTTCTATAGACAATCTTTGTTGGTTCAATACTACTTTACTTTGATCAATTCCAATTTTTGCTGCCTTAATATTACCCTGGTTGCGGTAAAAAAATGGCAGGTCAATAGCCGCAGTAAAAAAGGATGCATTGTCTACAAAACTTCCCCGTTTATCATATTGAGCTCCGAGCGTTACATCGGGTTTTGCCAATGCTTTTTGCAAAGCAAAATTTTGTTGATTGTACAGCAGGTTATTTTCTGCCAGTTTTAAATCAAACCGGTATTGGTATGCAGTATCAACCAAACCGGCCAGGTTCATTTGCCGGAAGGAAGTGGAGAGGGCTTCATTTTTTTCCACAATGGGAATAAAATACGTCTTATTATTTTGTAACAATATTTTCAATTCAGCTTGTATATCGTTTAACTGATTTTTCAATCCCGTTTGCTCAGCTTTTAAACTATATAGCAATGATTTAATTCTTATAGCATCCTTTAAAGTAACAACTCCTTTTGTTTGTAATGATTCATAGGAATCATTCAATTTTTCCAGCGACGCAATTTGATTTTGATATGCATTTACAGAATTTTGTAAATAGCAGGCACTGTAAAAATTACTTCTCAATGAAAAACGTAGCGTGCGCAGCAGGTCAAAAAAGCGGTTTTCGCTCAGCCTGGTATTTGTTTCAGCCAGTTTAATTTCCTTATTGCGTTTTCCCGCTACCCGAATCAATTGCTGCAGGGCAAAAATATATTCTCCAGTTTGATTACTTACATCAAGGATTTTTTTTTGCTGGGGATTATAAATATTACCGGTAAACGAAAAGTTAGGATTTATATACAGTCTGGCCTGGATAACCTGTGCTTTTGCAATATCAATATTATATTTTTCTGCCAATAGGGTTAAGTTTTTTTGTAGAAACTGGTTCTCTGCTTCTGGTAGGGTTATGCGGATAGTATCCTGTGCCTGCAGGTATTCAACACAACATAGTGACATAACCAGCAGGCCCGTGAGCCATGGGGTTTTATGCTTCATTTTATATGGATTAATAAATAATTTAAGACAGGTTTATATAAATATTATCTTGTAACATACATTCCACATTTATAGAAGTTAATGACCAGTGTCATAGAGAAAGAATATTTGTATCAATTATACGGGCAATAACTCGGGTGGAGGAGTAACGATATCCGCGGAAAGTGATTGGAAGTCGGACTCATTGGTATGGTAAAAAGTTTGAGAAAGTATAGTATAAAATTCTTTCCGTTCTGTGGTAATGATTATCTCTTGACAATTGTATTCAATATTTTTAAGGAGATAAAAATTGTGACCATTGTCATCATCTTCATCATCAGCA
>JAYUBR010000325.1:0-1983 GCA_043740775.1 Ferruginibacter sp.
GGCTTTGAACATTATTGTCATTTTACTTCGCCCATTCGCCGTTACCCGGATGTAATGGTGCATCGTATTTTACAGGAATGCTTAGACAAAAATGTGAAGCCTGATAAAAAGATGGACGAGAAATGTAAGCATTGCAGCGATAAGGAACGTAAGGCAATGGAAGCAGAACGGGCCAGCAATAAATACAAGCAGGTTGAGTTTATGCAGGATTACCTGGGTGAGGAATTTGACGGCATCATCAGTGGTGTAGCAAGTTTCGGCTTTTTTGTAGAAACGGTTTTGCACAAATGTGAAGGCATGGTTACAGTAAGAGACCTGAGTGAATTTGACGAATTTAAATTAGACGATGCAGACTATGCATTGGTAGGATTGCGTACCGGTAAAAAGTTCAGGATGGGTGATGCGGTAAGGATAAAAGTGGTGGCAGCAAATTTAGAAAAGCGCCAACTGGATTATCATTGGGTGCAGGACGAAGGTAAACCTGAGCTGACTGCTGCAAAATCAAAATCAGTTACAAAAAGAAAAAAGTAAATTTAAAATAAAAAATATGGCTGCTACATTCAGACCAGACGAAATGATAAAAAACTTTGTTCATAAAAAAATTGCTGATCAGCCTCAAATAATTGAGGCGTATAACAAAGAAATAAAAGCAGCCATGCTCAGGGCTAAAAGAGGCGAAGCAACAGTTATTGAAAAGCTGGAAGAAGAAATGAGACTATGGTGAAAAGAAAAGTAAAATGAATTCCTTGATCTATTAATAAACAGCCAGCGTAACAATGCAATCTTTTTTAGAATTGTCCAAAGTATTTGAAACAAAATTTAACACCCGCCATTTTCCAACACATACGGCAACACTATATAATCCTGCGCAATACATTTTACAATTGGGCGGTAAAAGAGTGCGGCCTGTTTGTTTATTGATGGGCAATGAATTGTTTGGTGAAATTATACCGGATGCATTTTATGCAGCCACTGCCATTGAACTCTTTCATAATTTTAGCCTGATACACGATGATATTATGGACAAGGCGCCCATGCGCCGTGGGATGGAAACAGTGCATCGGAAATATGGCGAGTCCACTGCATTGCTGGCAGGCGATGTGATGTTTGTGCGTGCGTACGAATACCTCAATAAAATAGCAATAAACAACCTGCAAAAAGTACTCCACCTGTTCAACGAAACCGCTGCTGCCGTTTGTGAAGGCCAGCAATTAGATATGGACTTTGAAAAGAAGGCAACGGTAAGCCTTGACGAATATGTAGCAATGATTACGCTTAAAACCTCGGTATTGCTGGCTGCCAGTCTGCAACTGGGTTCTATATTGGGCGGAGCCGGCGAAGGCAACCAGCATCACTTATATGAGTTTGGGAAAAACCTCGGCATCGCCTTCCAGGTGCAGGACGATTACTTAGATGTTTTTGGTAACCCTGAAAAATTTGGCAAGCAGGTTGGGGGTGATATTATCAGCAATAAAAAAACTTTCCTGCAAATCTATGCTATGGAAACTGCCTCTGCCGCACAGTTACAGACCTTACAACAATTGATGCAGGAAAATGATCCGGACAAAGTGAAGAAGGTAACACAAATATTTAAAGATTGTAAAGTGGACGACTGGGCTAAACAATTAAAAGATAAATACCTGCAAACTGCCCTGCAACACCTGGAAGATACTGCTGTAACGGCTGCCCGTAAACAGCCACTAACGGAGCTTGCAGCGTACCTGATACAAAGAGAATATTGATTGGCTGCACTTGGTTTTATTGGATTATTTTAAAATTGCTGATCTCCGTAAAAGTGAAAACAGAAGCATCCCGTTCTTACCAATCCAACATTAAAAACCCAAAACAAAAACGCATACTTCAGTTTTATTAATTATTTTGGAGAATAATACTTCTTAAAACCAAAATAAAACATGTCTACATCCTTATTCAGAACAAAGAAGATTGAAAGTATTTTAGCCGAAGGCAGCGATGATACACATG
>JAYUBR010000326.1:0-1983 GCA_043740775.1 Ferruginibacter sp.
TCCCGGTTTCATGAAACACATGATGCCGGTTGTACCATCGCTCTAAAAGAAATGAAAGACTTTGACAGGTATGGCGCAGTGGAATTAAACAATGATCAGTCCATAAAAGTATTTAAAGAAAAACAATTTTGTGAAAGCGGCACCATCAACGGCGGCGTATATGCGTTAACGGTAGCCACCGTACTTACAGATGATTACCCGGAAGTTTTTTCTTTTGAAAAAGAATATCTTGAAAAAAATACAGGAAATGGAAAACTGTATGGTGTAATCAACAATGATTATTTTATTGATATTGGCATCCCGGAAGATTACCAGCGTTTTCAGGATGATTACAAAGCAATCATTGCAAAAAATAATTTGTCAGCAGCAGCCGATGGTACAGCAGCATTTCTAAATGCATTATCCTCATGAACTCTTTTTTAACAGATAATCGCTGGACACTCTTTTTAGACCGGGATGGAGTGATTAACCACGAACAACATGATGGATATGTAAATACCTGGGAGGATTTTACATTTTATGAGGGGGTGAAAGAAGCATTAAAAATATTTGCTGCCCGTTTTAAATACATCATCATCATTACCAACCAGCGGGGCGTAGGTCGTGGCATTACCAAAATGGAAAATCTGTACATCGTTCACCAAAAAATGATCAATGAAATTGAAGCTGCTGGTGGAAGAATAGACGGGATATATTTTTGCACCGATGTAGATGCAGACAGTCCAAACCGGAAACCCAATACCGGCATGGCTTTGCAGGCAAAAAAAGATTTTACCGATATTGATTTTTCAAAATCGGTCATGGCGGGTAATAATTTAAGCGACATGGAATTTGGCCGCGGCATTGGTGCAAAAACTATTTTTTTACCCACCACTCAGGCAGGTGTAAGTGCATCTGATCAACGGATTGATGGAGTATACCCTTCCCTGATTGATTTTGCAAAAAGCCTGTAAGCTTTCGTTAATTTTAACTGAGCATCACAATTATAGCCCCGTTTATTAAAGTATTCCTTTAATTTTATTGTATGAAGAAACTGTTTTTATTTGTTGTATGCGTTATATGCATTCAGTGGTGTTTTTCGCAAGGCCTCCAAAAAAATGAGGAGTTTTTTTTGGTGCAAAAAGAGGATTCTTTAAAGACGTATTCTAAAGATATAATTCAAGCCATTAACCCTCAAAATCGTTTTAAGGCAGACAGTCTTTTTACAAAAATGTTTGTACGGGCATTAAAAAAAACCGGTTCATTTAACTACCCTTTCGACAGCCTGGAAACCATTTCAAAACTATATCCACCCGATAGCAGTTTCCGCATTTTTACCTGGCAAATGGTCATCAACGATAATATCATCCGCCAGCATGGTGCCATACAAATGAAAACTGCCGATGGCTCTTTAAAATTATTTCCCCTGATTGACAAATCGGATGTTACCATCAATATTAATGATACCATTGGCAATAACAAAGGCTGGATTGGTGCTGTATATTACAGGATGATTGAAACAAGGAATGCCAACCAGAATTATTATACATTACTGGGCTTTGATGAAAATAACATTCGTAGTAACCGTAAGATTATTGAGGTATTAAGTTTTAATAACGGCGAACCGGAGTTTGGCGGCCGCTATTTTAATTTTGACAACGATGCGGTGAAACAGCCTGCTATAAGCCGTTACATTATGGAGTATAAAAAATCTACCGGGCCACGGCTTACTTATGATGAAAACTTAGGCATGATTGTTTTTGAACATCTGGAAAGTGAAAGCAACGAACCAAAAAAGAAATGGACCCTTATACCTGATGGGGATTATGAGGGTTTTAAATGGAACAACGGCCAGTGGGTACATGTAGAAAAAGTATTCAATCAAATAACTCCTGAAGGACAGGAGCCAGTACCAAGCCCGCTTAAAGATACACAAGGCAATTTGCAGGAAGACAAATTACAGGACGACACTCCTGGAGAAAAAGTACCTGCTGAAGAAAAGCC
>JAYUBR010000327.1:0-6698 GCA_043740775.1 Ferruginibacter sp.
GAACAAATTTTAAATGAAATGAAACAGTCCCGTAAAAAAAATGGCAGAACATAATTTTCAGGAACATTTTAAATAAGAAATCCCGGTTAATTGAAACTACAATTAACCGGGATTTTTTTACCTGCCTTTGATGCCGCAAGAAGTATTATGCAAACTTTTTAGCGTCTTCTAAAAACTTAGCCAGGCCAATATCTGTTAATGGATGTTTTAATAATCCAAGTATTGAATCAAGCGGGCAAGTACAAACATCTGCACCAGCTTCAGCACATTTAATAATGTGATTCGGGTAGCGGATAGACGCCGCAAGGATTTCTGTTTTATATCCCTGTATAGTAAATATCTGGCGCAACTGGTGAATCAGTTCCATGCCATCCCAGCCACTGTCATCTATTCTTCCGATAAACGGTGAAACATAAGCAGCGCCTGCTTTTGCAGCCAGTATGGCTTGCCCTGCAGAAAATATCAATGTACAGTTTGTGCGGATACCGTTATCTGTAAACCATTTAATGGCCTTCACCCCTTCCTTTATCATCGGCACTTTTACAACAATGTTTGGATGTATGGCAGCCAGTTTTTTTCCTTCGGCAACAATGCTGTCAAAATCAGTTGAAACTACTTCTGCGCTGATATCTCCATCTACCAGTTCGCAGATAGTTTTATAATGATTGGTAACTGCTTCAGTTCCTTTGATGCCTTCCTTCGCCATCAATGTTGGATTGGTTGTTACACCATCTAAAATCCCAAGATCATTTGCTTCTTTAATCTGTGCCAGATTGGCTGTGTCTATAAAAAATTTCATATCCCTATCCCCAAAAGGAGGATTAGCTTTTTAATTGTGATAAATTTTTATGCAATGCAAAAGTAAAATAATTGAAACACTAAAATTTAAAATATTTGCACAATGGAAAGATTGAGACAATTTGTAGAAGCCCTGAAAAATAAAGGGCATAAAAATGGCAAGTTACTTACATCGCACCGCTCAACCATCTACCCTTGCTACCTTCCGGTCCTGGGGGAGTTCAACAGGAGCTGGCCGTATAAGACTTGCCAGTGTAAATATAGGACATAAACAACCATTGATAAAAATAACAGGAAATTAATTTTGCTTTCATTCAAAGTATTGATGAATTTTGATGAATTAAAATGCGACCAATAACCAATGTTTAAGTCAGGCTTTATGAGATAAGAAAATTATTTGTCCAGGCTAAGAAGCACTGTGCAACCGCATTGGCCCGTCCGAATGGCAAGGCCGGGCGGACGTAGCACTCTTGTACCATATATTTTCAATCATCTTCAGCCTTCTGATTAAAAGCTACCACCAATTCTGAAGCACATCAAAAACTGAAAAGTAAAAGCCTTTCAATGCTGCGGCACAGAAAATATCAATAATAAAAAAAACATCCTTATTTTTAAAAAAGAATCTTGCTTATTCACTGCTGCCCGTTGCGAAACTACTTTTACTCACAAAAAAAATTTTAGAATGAAAAGATTGTTGGTTTTTTATTGCCTGCTATTTTTATCAGCAGCAGGTTTTGCGCAAAGTTTTAAATCCATTTTTAATGGCAAAGATTTAACCGGGTGGAAAAACAACGGTACCGAAAAATGGTATGTTGATAAAAAGGAACTGGTTTGTGAAAGTGGCCCTGATAAACAGTATGGCTATCTTTCCACCACAAAAAATTATAAAAATTTCGAGCTCACTTTGCAATTTAAACAGGAAGCCAATGGCAACAGCGGCGTGTTTATCCGCTCCTCCATTGATGGCACAAAAATAAGCGGCTGGCAGGTAGAAGTGGCACCCGAAAATTTACATACTGGTGGCATTTATGAATCTTACGGCCGGGGCTGGCTGATACAACCAAAACCTGAAGATGAAAAATGGCTGAAGATGGGCAAATGGAATAATATGAAAATTCTGGTGAATGGTGACGAAGTTACAAGCTGGTTAAACGGCCACCAGATGGTTTACTTTAAAGATGAAAAAATTGGTAAAGGAGAAGGCTTTATAGCCTTGCAAATACATGATGGCGGCGGAATAAAAGTAAGGTGGAAGAATATCCGCATCAAAGAATTGTAATAAGCGATAACCGTATTTTAAATTTACCGTGAAATAAATTTACACACCATAATTTTTATAAATGAAAAATAACACAGAATCATCCAGAAGAAATTTTATTAAAAAAATGGCTGCTGCTTCGGCTGCGGTTGCGGTAGGCAATGCCGCATTTGCAACCCAAACCGGAAACACTTATTTTGAAAAATTACATCGCACTCCTTTCAGCGCCAATGATAAAATAAACATTGCACTCATCGGTGCAGGTGGTATGGGCACACAGGATGTTATTACCGCATTAAAAACACCTAACGTAAAACTGGTTGCGGTGTGTGATCTGTACAAGGGCCGTTTAAAAGATGCCACCACTAAATGGGGTGCCGATCTTTTTTTAACCCAACACTATAAAGAAATTTTAAACCGCAAAGATGTTGACGCAGTAATTATTGCAACACCCGATCATTGGCACCAGCAAATATCCATTGATGCCATGCACGCAGGCAAACATGTGTATTGCGAAAAACCAATGGTACACGCCATTACAGAAGGACCCGCCGTTATAAAAGCGCAGGCTGAAACAGGGAAAATTTTCCAGGTAGGCAGCCAGGGTGTTTCTTCGTTGGGCAATGAAAAAGCAAAACAATTATTAAAAGATGGCGCCATTGGCATACTGAATTATGCCGAAGGTTTTTGGGCAAGACATTCGCCAACAGGTGCATGGCAATATCCTATTCCCGCTGATGCATCTGCAGATACCGTTGATTGGGAAACCTATATCAGCAACACTGTTAAACGTCCATTTGATGCTACCCGTTTTTTCAGGTGGAGAAATTATAAAGATTATGGAACCGGCATGGCAGGTGATCTTTTTGTGCATCTTTTTTCAAGCCTTCATTTTATTACCAACTCTTATGGGCCTAATAAAATATATGCTGCCGGTGGTCTGCGCTACTGGAAAGATGGACGGGAGGTACCGGATGTGTTATTGGGTACATTCGATTATCCGCAAAGTGCTGCCCATGCTCCTTTTAATCTTTCCCTGCGTTGTAATTTTGTTGATGGAACCAGTGGTACAACTTATTTAAAATTAGTTGGCAGTGAAGGGTCCATGGATGTAACCTGGGATAGTGTTACTTTAAAAAGAAACAAGACCATTGAATCGGATGATCCTTTTTACATTGAGCAAATGAAAAAAGCCGGTACACCGGTAAGCAACCGCAAAAGAATTTTACCTCCGGAAGAATACACTTTCGCAGCAGAGAAGGATTATTCAGGGGGGCCTTATGATCATTTTGTAAACTTTTTTACTGCCATCCGAAATAGTGGAAAAATTACAGAAGATGCTGTGTTTGCCTACAGGGCTGCAGCGCCTGCTTTGTTATGCAATGATAGTTATAACCAGGATACAGCTATGTTATGGAACCCCGAAAGCATGCAATTGGTAAAAAAATAAATACTTTGAGAAGTTTAATGGAATAAGGTTTTTATATTTTCAGCCCGGATTAAAAAGCAACAGTCTAATTCACTCAGATTCATCTCATAAAAAGAGGCTGTATCATAACTACGATACAGCCTCTTTCTATTCGGATACCTGATAGACAACCTTCGCAAGTCTCAGGCTTCATCATTTAATTTAATTGTGAGCCCTTCTTTTGACTGAATATTTATTTTGATAATCTTTTAAAAAACAACAGGTGTACAACCTGTAAAAAAATTAACTTTGCAAACATTGTTGGTGAGATTATTGCATAAAATCACTATTTATCACTGTTTGAAAGATTCAAATAAATTATTGCAATTTTAAAATTAAGCGCCTTGACACAGATATATATATTTTCAGCACTGGCTTTTATAATAGGTTTTGCTATTGCCTGGGTTTTACGAACCCTTTCCATAGCCAAAATTAATAAAGCACTTAAAAGCACACAAGGCTACCTGGAAAGTGCCATGCTTAAAAAAGAAACATTGCAAAAAGAAAATATTCAGTTACATCAGTTAAAGCAGGCATCCGAAATGGATTGCCAAAAAAAACTGGAGCAAGCCAGCCAGCTAAACAAAATGCTGGATAGTGATATTTTATTACTTCAAAAAAGCAATGAAGAAACCGAAGCTTTATTGCAACAGGGCCAGCCTGCATTGCATGCACTAAAACTCCAACTACTGGATGCGCAAAATACCATTGCCCGTTACAAAGCGCAACAACACCAGGTAGCAAAAAAAGTGTGATAATCCCCTACCAGCCATTACTAAGCAAAATACGTGTTTACTTATCGTTACAGCCTTTTAATAAAACAGTTTCAATAGGTTAAATAGCCATGCAAGCTGATTAATAAAATAATGGAGGAAAATATTCCCTCCATTATATTGATATTGTAAATAACATCAGCATAATAAAGCCTGAATAACAGAATACATACTTACAAGGAACACTACACATTTCCAACGATAATTTTTTTTCTTTAGAGAGTAAAATTAAGCAACTATTTGTTTGGCTGCTGTTAATAATTGCGTGTGGTATCAGTCAATATCATTATGATAGTTTTGACTGGCTTCACGGAGGCATGCTATTTGTATTTTAAACAGTTCACTAAAATAAACGTTTATGAAAATCAAATGGATAATCAGCACAATTGTGGGGGTACTGCTAACTGTAAACCTTTATGCACAGGCTGTTTCAAAAGATTCTATCAATGTGCTGAAACAACAAAAAGAAGCACTTAAAATTGGTAAGAAGTTAAATGAAAGGAAACTGGAACTTGCTAAACTGGAAAATAGCGTGGAAAAGAAAACCCTTGAAGTGCAAAATGCTGCCCAACAGGCACAGGAGTCTGCTGACAACAATAATAAAGCAGCTGACAATTTAAGTAACAATGCACAGGATAAAAAGCTAGCCTCGAAAGCAAGTAGCAAAGCTGGTACAGCAAAAAAGGATGCAAAAAAAGCCAGAAAAGCGGCTGGAAAATTATCCGGCACTGAAAAGGATATTGAAGAATTAAAAAAGAAAATTGCTGAAGATGAAGCTAAATTAGCAAAATTACCACCCGTACCAATGCCAGGCAATTAAATTATTTTAGTGAATGAACTATTGAATTAATGGGAATATAAAGTGTTCATAGTAGTTCTATTTTACGATAATACTCCTATTGCACATTTGGTATTCAACAAGGCCATATCGTTATGAATTGGCTATTCTCCTGTTTTTATAAGGGTTGGTCAGGAATCCGATAACCAGCATAAAACATTTAAGCCGCAACACAAATACATTACAAATAAAACATCTTATCAAAAAAAATGTTTTTTATAAAACTTACTCCTTATCTTAAATCAATAATTTTTTATGAAAGCAGTTGTATTGATTAAAAAGGGTTCTGCATTTAAAGCATTTGAAATAAGGGAAGTGTCAAAGCCGGTGGTTGGTACGGGCCAGGTACTTATAAAAGTTGCGGCCTTTGGATTAAACTTTGCCGATGTAATGGCCCGCAGGGGAATGTATAAAGAAGCTCCGCCATTACCCGCCATTCTTGGTTATGATGTGGCAGGCACAATTGAAGAAATTGGGGAAGGTGTTGTACATGTTAAAAGAGGTGACCGTGTTACAGCAATGACCCGTTTTGGTGGCTACGCACAATATGCCGTAACGAGTGCCAGTGCAGTAGCCGTTATCCCGGATGAATTGGATGCTGCCACTGCTACAGCTTTAACCACACAGTATTGTACCGCTTTGTATGCCGCAGCAGAAATGGTGAATTTACATAGCGGCGACAGGGTTTTAATACAATCTGGCGCAGGTGGTGTAGGTACTGCATTAATCCAATATGCAACGCATTTACAATGCGAAATATTTGCAACCGCAGGCAGCGAAAGCAAATTGAGTTATTTAAAAGAGCTGGGTGTACAGCATCCGATCAATTATAATAAGGATGATTTTGAAATTGTAATAAAAGATATTACCCAACAAAAAGGCGTTGATGTAATTTTTGATGCCGTTGGCGGAAAGAGTGTAAAAAAAGGAATGCGCTCACTGGCACCTGGCGGAAGGCTGGTTTGTTATGGAGCATCTGCCCTAACCAATAAAAATATTTTTGGCAAAATAGTCACTGCATTGCAATTTGGTTTTTATCATCCTGCCATGTTAATGATGCCTTCCATATCGATCATTGGTATTAACATGCTGCGCATTGCAGATCATCAGCCGCAGGTAATTCAACGTTGTCTTCAGCAGGTAATGGAACTATACAAGGCTGGAATATTTAAGCCTTCCATCGCCAAAGTATTTCTTGCAACAGCCATTGGTGAAGCGCATGATTATCTTGAAAACAGAAAAAGTACCGGCAAGGTTGTAGTGCAATGGTAGCAATTAAGTATGGTTTAATCAATAGTAATAAAGCAATTGAAAAGCATGCATAGTAAACAATTTTTATTGTATGTTTTTGGCAGCCTGCTATTTTGTAGTTGCAGCAGTAATCCCTCCGAAGCAGACATCAAAAGAAAAATTGTATTAGACTACTCCTGCCCTGAAACCGTTGAAGTTAGCAGGATGATCATTAACAGCCTGAAAGAAAGTACTTCCTTTATAGGGCTGAGAGGGTATGAATGCATAGTATCAGGAGAGGTAACCTGGAAAGATGGCTGTAACGAATATGGC
>JAYUBR010000328.1:0-1980 GCA_043740775.1 Ferruginibacter sp.
CAGGGAAATTATCCGCAAGCCTTGCAATATGAATTCAAGGCACTGGAACTGAGTGAAAAATTTAATTTCGAAAGAGAAAAGGCGATTAGCCTTTTGGAACTAGGCTACACCTATCAGAATTTATCAGACTACTCCCGGTCTCTTGCCTTTTCACTAAGGGCAAGAGAATTATTCAAAGGAAATTCCTGGGGCGGCTACAATGTAGAAAATGAAATTGCCATCAGCAATACCTATATGGCTACAAATAAAAAAGACAGTGCCCTGTTATGTATGCAAAAAGTATACGACGACCCGCAAAATAAAATAACCTTGTCGATAATACTGGAGGTACTTGGAAACATTCATACCAGCCTAGGCAATTATACAATTGCAAAACAATATCTGCAACGGGCAATTTCAACTGATATAAAAAATAATGATCTATATAGCCTGATCTGGGCCTATAACAGCACCGCAAAATTATATAAAGCAACCAATCAGCCCGACTCCAGTATTTACTACGCAATAAAAGCAATAACACTTGCTGAAAACATACAACTGAATGAAGGCATCCTGATCAACAGCCTCATACTTTCAACGGAATTTGAAGCCACAGATGCTGCGAAGGCACTTTATTACCGAAAAATATATGATGATGTGTATAATAAAATGTATGGGCAGGACAAGGTATTAGCCCTGCAAAAAACGGTAGCCGAACAACAGGAAAGGGAAAGGCAGGTTGCTGAAAACCGGAAAGCCAATGAGATCAGGTTAAAACAATTTGGTTTTACAGGTGGCCTGGCCATTCTTCTTTTAGTCGCAGTATTATTATATATAAACAACCGGCAAAAGCAAAAAGCCAATAAGGTATTAGAGAAAACCCTGAGTGACTTAAAAGACACGCAATCGCAACTGATACAATCAGAAAAAATGGCGAGTCTTGGTGAGCTCACCGCAGGCATTGCACATGAAATTCAAAACCCTTTAAACTTTGTTAATAATTTTAGTGAAGTGAGCAATGAATTAATTGTTGAGATGAATGATGAACTGGATAAAGGCGACATCAATGAAGCAAAAGCAATTGCATCCGACATCAGACAAAACTTAGAAAAGATTAACCATCATGGCAAACGTGCCGATGCCATTGTGAAAGGGATGTTGCAACATTCGCAAGCCAGCACGGGGCAAAAAGAACCAACCGATATTAATAAACTGGCGGATGAATATTTAAGGCTTGCCTACCACGGCCTTCGTGCAAAAGACAATACTTTTAATGCAACATTAAAAACCAATTTTGATGAAAGCATTGGAAATATCAACAGTGTTCCTCAGGATATTGGAAGGGTGTTGCTCAACTTAATCAACAATGCATTTTACGTGGTTGATGAAAAGAAAAAACAAATTGGTGATGGATATGAACCAACAGTTTCAGTAAGTACAAAAAAAATGAGTGATAAAATATTGATTAGTGTAAAAGACAATGGCAATGGCATCCCACAAAAAATTCTCGACAAAATTTTCCAACCATTCTTCACCACCAAACCCACAGGGCAAGGCACCGGCCTGGGATTGAGTTTAAGCTATGATATTATAAAAGCGCATGGAGGAGAGATAAAAGTGGAGACGAAGGAAGGGGAAGGAGCAACATTTATTATTCAACTTACTGCATAATTAATATGAAAATGAAGCAATGCTTTTATATTGTTATTTTAATATGCTCCTGTTCTGCATTACAGGCCCAAAGCAGCCAACAAAGGGGGCGGGGCGAAGCAGAAGAGATTGTAAATAATAAAAAGAAACTGGCAGCTGCTACAAACGACACAACAAGAAGTTTGCTAACCGGGCAGTTGGGCTTAAATTATGAAGGCATTGATAAAGACTCTTCTTTAAAATATGGAAAGGTATCGCTTCAACTGGCAGAAAAATCCGGTTACCCGCATTATATTTCCAGGGCGCTGGCAGGATTGAGCGGCATATTGCGCCAACAAGGAAATTTTGTAG
>JAYUBR010000329.1:0-19928 GCA_043740775.1 Ferruginibacter sp.
TACTATTTGTTTATAAAAACCTTTATTTTAAATTGTGATACACTTTTTGCACATCCTCATCCTGCTCCAGTTTATCAATTAATTTAAACACATCCTGTGCTTCCTCTTCACTCAGTTCTGTTGTATTCATTGGTATCCTTGTCAGTTCAGCCGTAATCACCTCAATCTTCTTTTCTTCCAGCGCTTTTGCCATGTGGCCAAACTCTGTAAACGTAGCCCTTATAATAATATTTCCTTCACTGTCTTCTCCTATTTCTTCCAGCCCGTAATCAATCAGTTCCAGTTCAAGGTCTTCAACATTTAAACCATTATTTTTTACTTTAAACTCACCCAAACGGTTAAACGTAAATGCTACACTGCCACTGGTTCCCAGGCTGCCCCCGCTTTTGGTAAAATGCATCCGCACATTTGCCACTGTACGGGTGGGATTGTCGGTGGCCGTTTCTATCAATAATGCAACGCCATGCGGCGCATAGCCTTCATAGGTTAGCTCTTCGTAATTGCTGGTATCTTTACCCATCGCCCTTTTAATAGCTGCTTCCACACGATCCTTTGGCATACCACAAGCTCTTGCATTCAAGTAACACCTTCTAAGCGCCGGGTTATTGTCGGGATCGGGACCAGAAGATTTAACCGCAATTGCGATTTCTTTTCCAATGCGGGTAAAGTTCTTTGCCATTTTATCCCAGCGGGCAAACATGGAACTTTTTCTTACTTCAAATATTCTTCCCATGGCTTTACATTTTCTGTTATTAGATTAGCGGTCATCAAACCGGATTGCAAATTTAGGGAAAATCATTTTTTCTGTATAATTATGATGAAAGCAAAAAATGTCCCCCATCGAAAAATCCGGTATCAGTCCTTAAATATTTTATCACTAATTTTAACCAGCATGATGCAGCCACTTTTACAGGTACAAAATTTATCCGTTGATTTTATTTCAGAGGGCGTTGTAAGCAATGCTGTTAAAAATATTTCTTTTGCCGTTAACCCCGGAGAAATACTCGCCATTGTTGGTGAATCAGGTTCAGGCAAATCTGTTACCGCTTTATCACTATTGCAATTACTTTCCGGGCAGGTGTCGATGAAAGGACAACTATTATTTTCAGATAAAAATAAGCCTGTAGTTGACCTGCTAAAAACATCTGCCAAACAAATCAATGCTATCCGGGGAAAAGACCTATCAATGATTTTTCAGGAACCGATGACATCCCTGAACCCTGTATTTACCTGCGGACACCAGGTGATGGAAGCCATCCGGTTGCACCAGCATATTTCTTCAAAAGCAGCTAAACAAAAAACCATCGAACTGTTTCAAAAAGTGGAGCTTCCTGATCCTGCCACATTAATTAACCGCTATCCGCACCAGCTCAGTGGCGGACAAAAGCAACGGGTTATGATTGCCATGGCAATGAGCTGTAACCCCTCTTTATTAATTGCGGATGAACCTACCACTGCACTGGATGTAACCGTACAAAAAACCATATTGCAATTAATAAAACAACTGCAGCAACAAACGGGCATGGGTGTAATTTTCATCACCCACGATCTTGGCCTGGTAGCAGATATTGCAGACTCCATATTGGTAATGTACAAGGGTGAAATTATTGAGCAAGGCAAAACAAAACAGATACTACAGCACCCGCAGCAACCCTATACAAAAGCGTTGCTGGCATGCAGGCCAGCCCTGCACAAACGGGGAAAGAAATTACCTGTTGTAAATGATTTTTTTGGTAATAATAAAAACAACCCGCCTGCAATGGAGGAAGGTGTTTCGCCTGATGAAACAGTTAAAGATAAAATTATTTTATCGCCTGATTATATTACCCATCATGAAAAAGAATTAACTGAACCTGTATTAAAAGTTGAACACCTGAAAGTATATTTCCCCGGCAGGCGTCCTTATCTGTTTGGTAAAATGCCGCAACCATTTAAAGCAGTAGAAGATGTAAGCTTTACAGTTAGTAAAGGCGAAACGGTAGGCCTGGTGGGAGAAAGCGGTTGCGGAAAAACAACTTTAGGCAGGGCAATTTTACAATTGAAACCCCTCACATCGGGCAGCATTATTTTAAATGGGAAAAACCTGGCAACATTACTGGCAAAAGAATTGCAACCCATTAGAAAAGAATTACAAATAGTTTTTCAGGACCCCTATGGATCGCTAAACCCACGGTTGATGATTGGCAATGCCATTATGGAACCGATGAAAGTACACGGCATTTTAAGCAACAAAAACCAGCGCAAAGAAAAAGCGGTGGAACTTTTAGAAAAAGTGAATTTAACAGCCGAACATTTTAATCGTTACCCACACCAGTTTAGTGGTGGGCAAAGGCAACGCGTTTGTATTGCCAGGGCATTGGCAATAAACCCTTCGTTTTTAATTTTTGATGAAAGCGTGAGTGCACTGGATGTGAGTGTACAGGCGCAGGTATTAAATTTATTGAACGATTTAAAAAAGGAATTTGGATTTACTTCCATTTTTATATCTCATGATCTTTCTGTTGTGCGGTATATTTGCGACAGGATATTGGTTATGAACAAAGGAAAAATTGTAGAAGAAGGACCTGCGGATAAAGTGTATTTTTCTCCCGAAAATGAATACACAAAAAAACTGATTGACGCGGTTTCCGGAAAATCAATTGCTTTTTAAATCATTGGCGATACATTAATCTTCATCATCCATTCTTCTTTTAAACCGGTAACCATGGGCATCTACTTCATAAAAATTACGGGCACTTTTATGAAAATTAAATAGTACTTTTTTTAGTTGCTCCTGAAACTGTTCCTGCACCGGAATATCTTCTTTAATTTTTTTATCCGTCATAAAGCACAATTTATCATTGCTGCTAACCAGTTTTACATTCTCCGGTTGCAAGCCACTGATGCCCATCTTCCAGTCATCTCCTTTTTTTACACGGTATTTAAAAAAATAAACAATGCCCCTTTTTGTATTGTATGCTGCAGCTTGTTTGGAAACAAAAACAATACTGTCAATGGAAGTATAATTTTTATCAGCCACCAGATAACTGCGTGCCATATCCAACTGATTTTTGTATTGAAGTGGAAATTTATCTGTCTGGTTTATTTTCTCCAGTTTTGCATACAATATACCTCTTGTACGTTCTTTTGCAGTCAGTGCAATTAAAATACTATCGGCCACCGGCTTATTATTACGCAATAATAATACGGCGGCATTCATACAAATATTATCTTCCTTCGATCTAAGTAATTTATCAAAAAATTTGGGCACATTGGCATTGCTGTCATAAAAAGGAATCAATAAAATAGCGTAATTGTCCAGTGCCGAATTGTTAAAATTACCCGGATAATTTTTGGCGGATATTGCTTCATTATCATCATCCCAATCGTCTTTAATTTTATTATCGGCCAGTTTTTTTTCTTCTTTGCCCTGTTGCTTTTTCAATGCTATTTTTGCATCAAAATAAATTTTATTAAAAAAGCTTCCGTATTGCGCTGCTTTTATATAACCACTATCAACAAGCTTTACCAGTAGGGATGTTACCGGTTCTTTATAATCTTCCAATGAGGCTAACTGCAATAATTCAGGGTACAATGAAGCTGCCAGTTTTAACGAATCTTCCAACGTTTCAAACAAACCTTTATAGCCATATTCCTTTTCAAAAACCGGCGGATCCTGCAATACCAGTTCTTTAAAAATCTGGATGGCTTTGGTAGTTTTATGTCTTGCCAAAGCTTGTATTACTTCATTTTGAAAAATGCTGGTATCGGTAGTTTGCTCATAAATGTTTTTAAGATGGTTCACCACCACAGGGTTTGCAGAATCTTTGATGTAGCCCAGTTCTGCAATCAATTTTGTTTTTATGGTAAAATAATCCTTATCCTTAGAAGAGAGCTTTTGTAAGGCATTCATTATTTTAGGTATGCCTTTTTCGCCATAATAAATATTGGGGAGGTATTGCACAACCTTTGCGTGAATGGTACTGTCTTTACTAAAAAGATCTGTGAAAAAACTATCCAGGCTATTTCTAAAAATATTTCTGCCTGCTTGTTGTTCCGGAGCAAAGGCTTCAAAAAAAGTATGGATAAAATTGCTTTGCTGGTTTATCGTATCGCCCATAGTAACCAGGTTAAAAAGATAATTGTTTTTTAGCAGGCTAAGTCGATTGATGTTTCTGGAAGAAGTGGAATCTTTTAATGTAAAGGAAAGTCCCCTCACACCATTGTTCAGAACAAAAGAATCTTTTCTGTATACCAACAAGTCATTTTTTTCAGTGTATTTTTTTAGTTCATCCGTCCAGAATCTGGTGGAGTCTTTTACATAAAAATAGATAGGATAGGGTTGAATACTTACGCCGATCATTTCGCCGGTTGAATCGCTTTTAAATACTGCATTACGGCTTTTTGGCCAATAACTGTTGTAGGTGGAATATTTTTTACTGCCGGCTACTTCCCTTGATACCTGCTCCAGCTTTGTACGGTAGCCTTCATCAAAATCAGGTGCAACAGGAGTTGCCACGGTAAAGTGCATAAAAGTATCCGTATATATTTTACTGGCGGTATAATTATAAGGAGTAAAATGAAATGAATTAAAATAATCGCTAAAATCTTTTTTAATATTTTTACTGCGGGCAGCAATAACAAAATACTGCGGGCCTTTTATGATGTAGCGGGCTATTACAAAACTACCATCCTTCATTTTTTCTTTTACATCAAGGCAGGGATAACCATTAAAAGAACTTACTGTACGCTGGAGTTGTTTTGCAAAAAAATCAGGTGACCGAAATGACTCTTCTATCAGTTTAAGATCAAAAGTATCCTCATCCAAAAATTTAAAATTGTACACCATTTTTTTTAAGATAAGGTAAGCATCACCCGATGCTTTATCTGTAGCTTCATACTCCCAGCGATCAATACCATCGCTGTTACTAAAGCCAACGCTTTCTTTTGGCTGGTGCAATAATTTAACGGAAAACCCACCTTGCTTTGGAGAATAGATATTGATGCTATCCGCTAATTTCTTTAACCGGATAGAAGAAAAAAAATGATTTGCTTCTTCACCTTCCACATAATTTTCTTTGCCACTCATTTTAAACAACAGTATTTCAAATGGAGTAATGAAAATATTATAGCGTTGCAGATCGCCCGTTCTTGTCTTGTTTGTAATGTCAAATCCCTTGTACCCATTTTTTTCAATACCCATTTTTTGCACAATTTTCCCGGGAATATTTTCATACAACATACTATCCACTTTTTTCATCACGTGTTCTTCACTTTGCCCAATAAATGCTGCATGGGTTTTTACCCTTGTAACCAAATAATAACTACCATTGCTCATATCTGCATATTGCCGCCTGTCGAAGCCCTGGTATTCATCGGTCATTTTGAATAAAGGCCCCGGCATATCCACACTATAAAACCCATCCTCAGCCTGCCTTTGAGCAAATACAACCGGCACTTTTATTTTATCTGTTTCATCTTTTTTTACTGCATCCCGGTCAGTCATTTTTATGGGTCTTAGCCGGTAGCCCATTTTACGCAGCAACTCTATAACACCTCTTGCACCCGGCAAATGGGCTGCACCTACGCCCACAAAAAGACTGTTTTTTTTTATAATGGTATCAATTGAATTTGCCTGCACTTCGTTGCGCCGGTATAAAAAATTCTCTCTGAAAGCGATTGACCTTTCCGTCATGATATCCAATGAATCCATCAAATCCAGGTCGCCCCTGCGATATGCTTCCTGCATTTTTTTGGTAATATCCCCCATCGACTCGCCATCTGTATCAACCGGCTTTTTATTTGTTTCTGTTGCCATATCTGCATAAGCCTGCAATACAATTTTTTCTGTTTCATAAAAATCTTCCACACCCGCAGAACGTTTACCCATTTTTTTTCCGGTTTGAAAAATATACATATCCAAAAAAGTATCTTCTTCAAAATCTTCTTTTGCTTTATAACTGCGGTATAGTAAATTATTTACTACGGTGGGTTCTGTACTCAGTGCAACTTTTAATTCATCATCATAAGTGGTAATGCGGAAAGAATTTTCTGTGAGCAAATCATCACCGGGCGCTTTTACAAAATTGGCGTAGTTCTGTTTTAATCTGTCGAGGCTAACCATTTCCCCCTGCCAAACATCCGGGTTTAATTCAAGTGCTACTGCATCCACATTTTTCATGGCAAAATAAAAAGAGTCGCTTAAATGAAACACCATCTTGTTACTTACATGCATGGTGCCAAAAAGATAGGAAGGCTTTTTTAAACCGTTGCCGGTAATTTCCCAAAACAAACTCGGGTATTTATTGGTCGTATTTTTTTGAGAGTAACCCTGCATGCACAGGAGCAATGCAACTACTATCGCTACTACCTTTCTGCTATTGTAAAACATACTTCTTGTATTAAAATCTCCCATTCTTATAAAGTTGAGCAGAATAGTACATTTTACAAAATATAAAGCCATATTTAACTAAATTAAATGATGGATTATTCAGGCCTATGCTTATAAGAAAACTTAAATATAATTGCTTAAAATACCGTAGCTTTGCACTCTTAAAAATCATGCCGTAACATGATAAGTGCCTTTTAATGGCTACATATCTCTGTAACACTTACAGTACAAGGGCTGATTATCATTTATAAATTCATTGATAAAATATGAAATTAAGTCAGTTCCGATTCGACCTTCCATTAAACCTGATTGCCCAAAATCCTACCAAAAGAAGAGAAGACAGCCGGATGATGGTAATTCACCGTAAAACCGGGGAAATTGAAAATAGAAACTTTCGTGATATTATTGAGTACTTTGATGACAAGGATGTGATGGTAGTAAACAACACCAAAGTATTTCCTGCACGTATGTATGGCCGCAAGGAAAAAACAGGTGCCAAGATTGAAGTGTTTTTATTAAGAGAACTAAATAAGCCCAACCGTTTGTGGGATGTTATTGTTGATCCTGCCCGTAAAATACGTGTTGGTAATAAATTATATTTTGGCGAAAATGATGAACTGGTTGCCGAAGTAATTGATAACACTACCAGTCGGGGCCGCACCATCCGTTTTTTATGGGATGGAACAGAAGAAGAGTTTAGAACCATGCTGGATTTTATGGGTGAAACTCCATTACCAAAATACATTAAACGCAAGCCCGATGAGGAAGATAAAGAACGCTATCAGACGGTGTATGCAAAACACGAAGGCGCTGTTGCTGCACCAACCGCAGGATTGCATTTTAGTAAAGAGCTGATAAAAAGGCTGGAGATTAAAGGGCTTCGTTTTGCCGAAGTAACTCTGCACACCGGCTTGGGTACTTTTCGCCCGATTGAAGTAGAAGACCTTAGCAAACATAAAATGGATGCTGAATATTATGCCATTGATGAAACAGCGTGCAGCATCGTAAACAAAGCAAAAGCAGATGGCAAAAGAATTTGCTCTGTTGGTACCACCACAATGCGGGCAATGGAATCTTCTTTTACTGCTCAGAAATTATTGAAACCTTCCGAAGGCTGGACCAATATGTTTATTCATCCGCCATACAATTTTTCTATTGCAGATGCTTTGGTTACCAATTTTCATTTACCAAAAACAAGCCTGCTAATTATGACCTGCGCTTTTGCCGGTTATGATGTAGTGATGGAAGCTTATAAAAAAGCGATTAAAGATAAATACCGTTTCTTCAGTTATGGCGATGCCATGCTGATTGTATAATAATAATGAACTTATAAAAAAAGGGCTGCAAATTTTGCGGCCTTTTTTATTGGGACACTTTTTATACCTACCAGCAACAAAATTCTTAGACTAAGATTTCATTCAGGAAGGGCTAAAAAAATAGGGGGTGAGATAAAAATCTCTCCCCGTTTTAAATCCAATATCCTATGAAAAACCAATGCTAAGACCATTTTTTACAACAGATAGTTGCATCCGTTTTATAATTATTTATTCAACCATAGTGCAATTTTCATTTTATCCGCTCCCATACTAACTTTCACCATTTGCTACAGATTAATTAACTTGGGTTACTAAACAACAATGCTATGCCAACCATACAACAATGGCTGAACGAATATGGAGAAAGCCATCAGAATACTACCAATAAAACCATTCACTGGATTTGTGTACCCGCCATATTTTTTGCCATTGTTGGCCTTCTGTACAGTATTAAATTACCTTTTGTAATAACGGGCCATCGGGTAAATGTAGCAATGATAGCATTTGTGTTTATTATTCTTTACTACTTTTTGTTAAGTAAAACGCTGTGGATTGGTATGTTTTTATTTGGCACCATTTGCCTGCTGATATGCCATTTCATTGAGCTGAAATTCTTTTTGCCTTTATGGGCTTTTTCGCTCCTGATATTTGTGGCAGCATGGATCGGCCAGTTTTACGGACACAAGGTTGAGGGAAAGAAACCTTCTTTTTTGAAAGACCTGCAATTTTTACTGATAGGCCCTGCCTGGCTGATGAGTTTTATTTACCAGCGACTTGGCATAAAAATATAAATTACTCCAGGCTAAATAAGCCCACGTTCAATAATTGTAAAGTCTGCACCTTGTAATTTTTAGGAATTAGAACAGAGATATTATGACTGCTGCCACCATAACTTACCATGCGGATGGGAATACCACTCAATGATTTAAAAATCTGTTGCATCACATCCTTTGTCTCCGTAATTTCATTGCCCACTATGGAAACAATTGTTTGATTGGCGTCAATTTCTACCGTTCCAAATGGCTCCAGTTCCTGGATGATTGCAGGCAGGTTGGTATCGTTATCTATCGTTAGAGATACACCCACTTCTGAAGTAGTGATCATGTCGATAGAAGTGCGGTGCTTTTCAAACACTTCAAATATTTTTCTTAAAAAACCATAGGCCAGTAACATGCGGCTGCTCTTTATTTTAATAGCAGTGATCCCATCTTTTGCAGCTATTGCTTTCACGCCCACACTTCCTGCAAGTTCTGTTATTAAAGTTCCTCTTGCTTCTGGCTGCATCGTGTTTAATAACTTAACGGGCACTTTATAAAATTGTGCAGGCCAGATGCTTGCCGGGTGTAAAATTTTTGCACCAAAATAAGCCAGCTCGGCAGCCTCTTCAAAACTCATTTGTTCAATGGCTACGGTTTTCTTTACTACTCTTGGATCATTGTTGTGCATGCCATCTATGTCTGTCCATATTTCGCATACGGATGCATTTACTGCTGCTGCAATCAGCGATGCACTGTAATCGCTGCCACCTCTTTTTAAATTATCTACTTCACCCTTGGCATTGCGGCTGATGAAGCCTTGTGTAATGAAGATGGTTTTATCTTTATGGCGTTGTAAAATCTGTGCCAGCTTTACTTTGATGCTTCCTATCTGCGGTTCATCATCATTATCAATTGTCATAAAATCCAATGCAGGTATTAATGCATGATCAATACCCTGCTCAGTTAAATAAACAGAAAATAGTTTGGTACTCAGCAATTCACCCTGGGCAAGAATATCTTTATTCAATGCCTCGCTAAAAGATATTTTTAAAATGATGTTCAGAAATTCGAAATGTTCGGTAATGATACATTTAGCACTTGCAAGGGCTGACTCTGTTTTAACCAATTGGCCGATAAAATTCTGATAATGCGCTTCCAGTGTTTCTATTTGTTGTTTGGCCATATTCCTGTCTGCGTTGGCCAGCGATACACTTATTTCTACCAAAGAATTGGTGGTGCCGCTTAAAGCAGATAATACTACAATTTTAGGTTCTGTATCTTTTGTTATCAACTTCGCTACCTCATGCATTCTTTCGGGTTTGCCTACACTTGTACCACCAAACTTCATTATTTTCATTGCCGTAAATTTTTAATTGGATTGCAAATATAATCAGAGGGAAATTATAAGGATAATTTTTCCTGAGAGTCTACAATGACAGGCCGAATTTTTTGCCCAACTCTTCCAGTTCGTTTATTACAGATGTTGCTAATGGCAGGCCGTTTTTCATTCTTTCAGCTTCCATGGCGGTTTCCGGCTGGCCTGGTATGATAACTTTTGGCTGGCCTGCAACAGTTTTAGCATCACTAAAACGTTGTATCCATTTATCCATGTGCATTTTAAAATCTGCTGCAGGGCGGAAAGCATCAATGCGCATTGCCCCAAAAAAATGACCAATGCCTTCGCCCGGCATATTTTCAGGCATGGGTACATAAGCCGGAAAGGGTGGTACCCACGGACCATAATTGGCGCCACTTAAAATGGCGGAAAAAATATCTACAATACTACCCAGCATATATCCTTTATGACTTCCATGTTCTTTATCACCGCCGAGGGGCAATAAGGCCCCGCCATTTCTTACTTCTGATGCATCGGTGCTTGGTTCTCCGGTTTTGGTTTGTACCCAACCGGCGGGCGTAGCTTCATTTTTTCGTTGCAGTATTTCCAGTTTCCCATTGGCGGCAGTTGTGGTGGCAAAGTCGGCCACAAAGGGGGCCTCGTTTCCTGCAGGTATTGCCACCGCAATGGGATTGGTGCCTAACAATCTTTCTATGGAAAAAGTAGGTGCTACCAATGGCGATGCATTGGTCATTGCAATACCAATCATATCATATTCCAATGCCATCATTGCATGAATACCTGCGATGCCAAAATGATTGCTGTTCTTTACGCTTACCCAACCAGTGCCAACATTTTTTGCTTTGTCAATGGCAATCTGCATTGCTGCAGGCGCTACTACCAAACCCAAGCCTTTATCACCATCTACCGTAGCGGTGGATGGCGTTTCATGAACAATGGAAATAGCTGGATTGGCGTTGATTCTGTTTACTTCCCATAGCCGGATATAGCCTGTTAAACGGGCAATGCCATGGCTGTCCACCCCGCGCAAATCGGCGGAGAGCAATACTTTGGTCGCAGTTTTGGCATTGGCACTGGTACAACCAATTTTTATAAAAATATTTTTTGAGAAGGTATAAAGTTGCTGATAAGAATAGATGGAAGTCATTGAAAATAATTAACTGCTGAATATTTGAGTGTACATGAAATTGATTGCGCCTGTTGCCATTTTTACACAAGTAAAAGAAGACGATGCAACGATGATCATCAATGAATAAATGCCAGGACCAAAATTTTTTAAAACTGCAGGTGTCTTACCGTAAGCCCATTGTTCATCAGTTGCTTTAAAGAATCGATGCCAATTTTTAAGTGGCGTTCCACATATTCTGAAGTCACTTTTTTATCACTGTCTTCTGTTTTTACTCCGTCCGGAACCATCGGGCTATCACTCACCAGCAACAAGGCACCGGTTGAAATTTTATTGTAAAAACCCACTGTAAAAATGGTAGCCGTTTCCATATCAATTGCATAGGCCCTTACCCGCTGCAGGTATTCTTTAAACACATCATCATGCTCCCAAACCCTTCTGTTGGTAGTGTACACGGTGCCGGTCCAGTAATCGCAGGCATAGTCCCGTATGGTGGTGGAGATGGCTTTTTGTAGCATAAAAGATGGTAGCGCAGGAACCTCTGGTGGAAAATAATCATTGCTGGTTCCTTCGCCTCTTAACGCTGCGATGGGTAAAATCAGATCGCCAATTTTATTGCGTTTTTTTAAGCCGCCGCACTTGCCTAAAAACAATACTGCTTTGGGTTTGATGGCTGTTAGCAAATCCATTACTGTGGCCGCTCCGGGGCTGCCCATTCCAAAATTGATAATGGTAATATTGCCCGCAGTGGCACATTGCATCGGCCGGTCTGTTCCTATAACTTTCACTTTGTTCCATTTGGCAAACATGTCAACATAATTAGAAAAATTGGTGAGTAAAATATATTCGCCGAAGTTCTCAAGCTTTTCGCCGGTATAACGGGGTAACCAGTTTTCTACTATGTCTTCTTTTGTTTTCATTTATTTATTTTATTGGTTTATTCGTTTATTTGCCATTGATAAAAGTACAAAATATATTTTTTCTACTGATGATAAAGATAGCATACCCCGCTTACCAGCCTAAAATTAAACAGGAGCTGGGTAAAGAAATGATATTTGATGAGGTGCGTAAACAATGGGTATTGCTTACACCGGAAGAGTGGGTTCGACAGAATTTTTTGCAATATTTAATACAGGTAAAAAAATATCCGGCAACATTGATTGCTGTTGAAAAAGAAATTTATTTAGGCGATGTAAAAAAGCGCTTCGACATTGTAGTGTATGATAAAAATACCCAACCCTGGATGCTGGTTGAATGCAAGGAAATGAAGGTGACGCTGAATAATAAAGTGCTAAGTCAGGCGTTGAGATATAATATTAACCTACAGGTTCCTTACCTTGTTATTACCAATGGTGTATACGGATATGCGTTCCTTCTTAATAACCAGCAACTGGAAGAAATAAATGTGTTACCTGAATTTTTATAAAATTTGTGTGCAATTTTTTATTCATCCAAACCACACACGGATTTGGTTAAAAATAATAATGACGAACAAGAAATAGTTCGTCATTATTATTTTTATTTTCTACTGGCAGTATTACACCACCATGATTTCCTTTTCTTTGGCTTCCAGGTGTTTTTCAATCAAGGCGATATAACGGTTGGTTATATCCTGAACATCCGATTCTGCATCTTTAGCTGCATCTTCGCTCAGTCCGTTTTTTTGTAATTTTTTAATTTGCTCAATAGCGTCGCGACGAATGTTGCGGATTGATACCTTTCCATTTTCGCCCTCTCCGTTGCATCTTTTTACCAGTTCCCTTCTTCTTTCTTCTGTTAATGGGGGCAAAAATAGCCTGATGGAATTACCATCATTTTGTGGGTTAATACCAATATTGCTGGCAATGATTGCTCTTTCAATTGGCTGCAGCATTTTCTTCTCCCAGGGTTGAACAGAGATAGTGCGTACATCCAAAACAGAAATATTAGCAATTTGTGCAATGGGCGTAGGCGAGCCATAATAATCCGCTACAATGCCATCCAGCATATTGGGATTTGCTTTACCTGCACGGATTTTTATCAACTCAGTTTCCAGGTGGGTGATTGCCCTTTTCATTGTGGATTCTGTATCCAGTTTAACTAGTTCTAATTCTTCTGACATATAATAGAAAATTAAGTGGATGCAAAACTAAAGAAAAGAACAATAAGCAGATAAAGAAATGATGAAACGGTAAAAGGAGTGAAAATTAATTTGCTTCTACAGATTTGGGAACTGCAGTTACAATTTTACGGTATTTTACAACCTGTTTTTTAGCATCAATATTAACTACTTCGGTTACTTTATTTTTTGGTCGGCTATAATAAATGATGGCAATAAATGTGCATGACATTGCCATCAGTATACCTATTACCACAGTTGTTCCCAAGCTGCGCAAAAAGTAAGCTGTTATGAGTAACCCTATATTACAGCTAACACAAAGCAAGGTTATTTTGCGGTGGCTAAAACCCAGTTCAAGTAAAAAATGATGCACATGATTTCTATCGGGGCTAAAAGGGGACCGTCTGCTGAAAATGCGCAAGGCAAAAACACGCAAGGTATCAAACAAAGGAACGATTAATATAGCAAACCCTATTGCAGGGGCTGCTTCCAGGGGAAATGGTACTGTGGGTGACCCCGCAATATTTATAAATTTAATTACCAGAATAGAGTTGATTAGCCCAATCAATAAAGAGCCCGTATCGCCCATAAATATTTTTGCGGGAGAATGATTATACATTAAAAAACCTACCAGGCTTCCTGCAAGCGACAGCGCCATTACTGAATACAATAATTGTCCCGCATAAAAAAAATAAGTGCCAAAAACCAGTGAAGTTAAAAGCCCCAAACTTCCGGCAAGGCCATCAACACCATCAATTAAATTAAAAGAATTAATGATTACAATAACTGTAAAAAGGGTTAACACAATGCTTGCAATGGGTGGTATGGTGGTGATGCCTAAAAAGCCGTGCATGTCAGCAATTTGTACACCGCCAAATTTAATTATAATGCCTGCCGCAATTAATTGCCCTATGAATTTTTTTGCTGCGGAAAGCACAAGGATATCATCTTTAATACCCAGAAAGAAAATTACAATAGCCGCTGCAACAAAATACTGCAGTTCATTACTGCCTACCGGGGCACCAATTAAAGTTGCTAAAATAAAGCCACCAAAAATACCAAGACCGCCCAATGTAGGGATAACCATTTTATGAACTTTCCGTTCATCGGGCTCATCGAATAATTTCTTACGTCTTGCTACTTCAATAATAATTGGAATAGCGAAAAATGTAATCAGAAATGCCAGGCCGAAACTTATTAATATGTTATCCATGCATGCACAATTGATATGATAATGATTACAATAAATACCTTAAAAAAATCAAAAATTATCCGGAATACAGCAGCAACTTACAGGAACATATTATGTATAGTAAATGTAGATGGCTGATTTAATGATAATCCAATTCTCTTCCTGAACATTTTATAGCAAATTAACGCATAAATTACGAACTTATTATTAATGACCTTCATACATATTTTTTTTTACTTTGGTGATGAAGCTATTTAAAGTAGGTTTGCATACAAAAATAAAAAAATGACCAATTTAAAAGAAACAGCGAGCCAGGTAAGAAGGGATATTGTACGCATGGTTCATGCCGTTCAAAGTGGCCATCCGGGCGGATCATTAGGATGTGCAGATTATTTAACTGCCTTGTATTTTAATATTATGAAACATAATACTTCTTTTAACATGGATGGTGAAGGGGAAGATTTATTTTTTTTAAGCAACGGACATATTTCACCTGTATTCTATAGTGTTTTGGCCAGAAGCGGTTATTTTCCGATACAGGAATTAGCCACCTTCAGAAAGTTAAACAGCCGTTTACAGGGCCATCCCACCACACATGAACATTTACCGGGTGTGCGTATTGCCAGTGGCTCTTTAGGCCAGGGAATGAGTGTGGCTTTGGGTGCTGCAATGGCTAAAAAATTAAACAAAGATTCAGCAACCGTTTTTTCTTTACACGGTGATGGGGAACTGGATGAAGGACAGAACTGGGAAGCCATTTTATTCGCCGCCCATAAAAAAACAGATAATTTAATTGCCGCCATTGACTGGAATGGTCAGCAGATAGACGGGCCTACAGAAAAAGTAATGAATCTTGGCGACCTGGCCGGCAAATTTATAGCCTTTGGCTGGGAGGTTGTTCACCTGGAAAAAGGAAATGATATGGATGAAATTGTTGCCACTTTACAGCATGCCAAATCGCTTACAGGCAACGGTAAACCAATTGTTATTTTGATGAAAACCTGCATGGGTAAAGGAGTGGATTTTATGGAAGGTAGCCACGAATGGCATGGCATTGCACCCAACGATGAGCAGTTGCAAAAAGCATTGGCACAACTGCCTGAAACGATGGGTGATTATTAAGTAGTAGTTTATGCCGGATGATTGTATGATCATCCGGTTTTACATAACCTAAAAAAGCTTCCAAAATAAGGAAGCTTTTTTTAGGTTATCATTCGATGTAATTCTAAAACTATCTTAATTCAATCAGTTGCTTTGCTGCCTTATGGGCGGGAAACCAGGAGGCAAAAAAAGCGATCACTGCTGCTGTTGAGGCAACCAGTATAAAATCCGTACCCTGTAGTTTTACCGGGAAATAATCTATCAGGAAAGAACCGCCCTGTAATTTTATCAATTTAAAATTTACCTGTAAAAAACAAGTTATTAATGCCAGTAAAATGCCGGTAATGGTGCCAATACCAGCGAGCAATAACCCTTCGCTAAGGAAAATTTTTAGTATCATGCTTTTATCAGCACCCATACTTTGCAATACACTGATGTCTTTTTGTTTTTCCAGCACCAGCATGGTTAATGCACTTACCATATTAAAGGCTGCAATAAAAAGTATTAAGGTAAGCACTGCATAAATGATCCATTTTTCCATGCGCATGGTATTGTACAGGCTGGCATTTTGCTGATATTTTGTTTGTACTGTATAGCCGCTTCCCAATAAATTGGATAACTGCATTTGAACAGCTGCGGGGCTTACCTGATTATTAATTTTAATTTCTGCTGCACTATATTCATCTGCTGCAAAACCCATTTGTTGTTTTACAAAATCAATATTGGTAATGGCATATTTATTATCAAAATCCTGCTGTATGGCAAAAACACCGGTGGCTTTTACAATGCCTTCGCTTAAGGATTGCATGGGGTCAGTAGCAGTAACTTTTCCTTTTTTTGGTAAGATGAGTGTAAGGCTGGATGCCTTGAAAGCTGCATCTACATTGATGGCTGCGGCATTTTGTATACCTGCCCCAACAATTAAACCAGGCTCTGCAGCAGTACCTGTATTAAAATTACCAAGGTAAGTTTTAGCTGCTACGCCGCTTACATTGGTGTAATTATTATCAACCCCTTTCAGGTAAACAATCGTTTGCAGATCTTCGTTTTGCAATAAAGCTTTCTCCTCGGCAATTAACGAAACAGCACTTATACCCGGTTGTTGTTTTATTAATGCGAGTTGCGCACTTGTGAGTGTGAAGGTTTTTCCCCTGGCGGGAATAATTTTTATGTCAGCATAAAAAGATGCATACAAAGATTTTACCAGTCCTTCAAAGCCATTAAAAACACTTAACACCAGTATCTGGCAGGCAATGGCAAATGTTATTACACCAACTGTTACCCATGAAATAATATTGATGGCGTTGGCACTTTTTTTTGCTTTAAAATACCGCCATGCAAAAGTTAGATACATACCCCTGTCCCAATAAAGGGTATTTAGCAGTTAAAAAATTGAGTGTAATTTTTATTCGCCTTCATGCGGTTGCTTTGTGTCAGTACCTTCTTCATTTTTTATTTTCTCAAACAGTTCTTCCATTTTAAAAACATAGTCGAGGGTATCATCAATAAAGAATTTCAATTCCGGAATACTGCGTAACTGGTGCCGCACACGGGTGCCCAGTTCTTTCCGGATCTCTTTATTTTTTTCTTCAAATTTTAGTAAGGTTGCCTGTGTATCTTTTACCTGGAACATGCTGAGGTAAACCCTTGCTTCAAAAAGATCGGGCGTAATTTTTACAGATGAAATGGAGATCATGCCCCCATCCATCATGGTCATACCCATGCGACGAAAAATATCATTCAGTTCTTCATTGATCAGCCCGGCCACTTGTTTCTGTCGTTTTGTTTCTGTTGTCATTGTAGCAAATTCTTGTAAGGTGTAAAGTTATATGGTTTTAGCGGACTTTACCAGCAGGAGAAGAATATTATAACATCCTTTACTTATAATTTAGATTGGAGGTAATTGATATACCCGAAGAAAAATTAGCAAATTATCTTTGCAAGATTGTATTCAATACATATTGCTGATTTTCATTTAAAAGAACAGGTAACAAAAATAAACTTTTATTATATCATAGTAAATATCAAATGGCATTTGACATTTACTATGATGATTGTATATTTACAAAATGATAGAAAGAGTTATAAGACCTATTATTGAAAAGTTTTTAAAAGCCTTCCCTGCTATTGTTATTTTAGGGCCAAGGCAGGTAGGCAAAACCACGTTGATTAAATTACTGGCTGCAAAAAATAAAAAGAAAACAGTTTATCTTGACCTTGAAAAGAACAGCGACTTTGAGAAACTGGATCGTGATGCAGAAGAATATTTACTTTCTTATCTGGATGAATGTGTGCTGATTGATGAAGTTCAACGCATGCCTTCTCTTTTTCCGTTATTGCGTGCAGTGATTGATGAAAAGCGTAAACCCGGGCGGTTCATAATTACAGGTTCTGCATCACCAGCCTTATTAAAAGGCGCTTCTGAAAGTTTAGCAGGAAGAGTAGCTTATTTTTATCTGCACCCGATTGGATTGCATGAACTGCCTGCTACTATTTCCATGCATAAGCATTGGTTTAGAGGAGGCTTTCCGCAAGCACTCACTATACGCAACAATCAATTACTGCAAGGATGGCTGGATTCATTTATTACTACTTATATAGAAAAGGACCTGCCATTGTTGTTTGATATCCGTTTTTCTACTTCAACCATGCGCAAGTTATGGAGCATGCTGGCCCATTTGCAGGGCAGTATCTTAAACGCAGAAAACCTTGGTAATTCGCTGGGCATTACAGGTACTACGGTAAAGCGTTATTTAGATTACCTGGAGGCTGCTTTTATTGTTATGAGGCTACAACCATATTTTATAAACATTGGTAAGCGGTTAATAAAAGCTCCTAAAATTTATATTAACGATAGCGGCATTTTACATTACCTGCTAAGGGTGCATGTTGAAAAGGAATTATTAAACCATCCTGCTGTTGGTGCATCCTGGGAAGGATATATTGTTAGCCAGGTATTGTATGCAAAAGACACCAGACTTGACATGTATTACTACCGTACACAGGCTGGTGCAGAATGTGACCTGGTATTGGTTCGTGGCCATGTTGTAAAAGCCTGTGTGGAAATCAAACTAAGTAAGGCGCCGATTGTAAGCAAAGGCTTTTTTCAATGCATTGAAGATTTAAAAAGTAAAAATAATTTTATTGTTTGTTCTGCGGATGTTGATTATATAAACAAGCAGGGGATACGTATAGTGAGTGTCGTAAATTTTATAAATAAATATCTTGTTAAGCTATAAGCTAACATAGTAAATATCAAATATCATTTGACATTTACTATGTTGTTAAAATGGCTATTTTGTTGATGGTATTTACCAATTAAATTAAAAAAAAGTATGTAGTTTATGGCTCAACCTTATTGCCTGCAAGAAATTAAAGCCAAATTTATAATACCTACATGCAGCAATATTGGCTGCTGCCGTTTTCTTCCTATTTATACACTTTCTCCAAAAGTGAGCAAATTGTTATCTGGGTCATGCAAAGAAAATTCTTTTTGTCCCCAGGGTTTTGTTTGCAAACTTGCTGCAGGATGTATGGTTATTTTATTTTTAAACATTGACTGATAAAGACTATCAATGTCATTTGTCCGGATATAAACTTGTCCATAATTTTCTTTTGGGCTAAGTTCTTTAAATTCAAAGAAATGAATTTGTATGTTGTCTTCTTGCACAATTAAATATCCATCGAAGTCTGCACTTCGCATATCTTTAAAGCCTAATTTGTCAATGTAGAACCCCTTCGTAATAGCTTTGTCACGCATTGGCAATTTTGGATTAATGTCTGTCAGCATATTTTTTTACAAAAATGGGGATTTCTTTATTAATTCAACTTGATTCAAATCAGGAAATTTTAATAATTTGCTCTTACTCTGCTTAATGTTTCCGGAGCAACTTTAAGATAAGAAGCAATCATCTTAACTGGAAACATTTGCGATATGAGAGGCTTGGCTTTTTTAATGCAATTATATTTTTGAGCAGGATTTAAGCAATTATCAAATAGATAAATTCTATTATCTGCTTGATTGAAAATTTTACCGAATTGCAGAAAAGCTTGTGATTTAGCAATTAAACTATGAAGCATACCCAGACTTAATTCAATTACTTCAGATTTTATAAATGCTTTTATCGCTGTTTTTGATGGTGATTGATTTATAAAACTTTGATGATTGAACATCCATTCTTTTTGAAGGTGCAAGTCAACAATATTTTCCACTACTGCACCTGATTGGAATTGAGAGAAAGAACCTGATAAAATATAAAAAACAGATTGACAAACTTCGCCTTCTTTTAATAAAAATCATTTTTATTACACGTTTTTTTTGTTGTATATTTTTCAAAAAGAGTTATGTCAGTATCCGAAAAATATCCAATATCGCTTAAAATATCTTGTATCATTGGTAAAAGAATAGAAATGATTTATAATGACTATTTTAATATTTTTAGAATTGTTGTTTGTGCATTCTATGCCTAATTATTTTTTGACTTGAAATGCAGGTAGCTTCGGTTACCGCCAACGCTACGGATTGGCGATGTGACGATATTTGAAAATCGTCAGCCGGAACCACTGCCCGGCTTTTTGATAAAGTTAAATAATAAGTATCGTATAGCACA
>JAYUBR010000330.1:0-6684 GCA_043740775.1 Ferruginibacter sp.
GAGACATAAACTATGTATTAATTGTAGTAAAACTGACATGGACAATTTTTAAACCTCAGGTATCGGGTAAAATTTCTGCCAGGCAATCTTTGGTTTTAAGCCAGTCTTTAAAATGCAGTACTTAAAATACGCACTGCCGTAAACTATTCTTAAAATGTTGTTGCAATCAGTAAGGTCCATGTTGGTACGGTACCCTTTAAATGTTTTGTCAATTTCTTCAATCAGCCGGTTTGCCTGTTCCTGGCAGTAAATATTGGTCCTGAACACTTCTGTCATGTTACCACTTTTGAAAATTTGTTTGGTTAAAAGTCAGCCATGGCGGCAGATATTGATGGCTTGTTTACTTCTTCATTTTCTCCAGGTTTTCCTTCATCCGGGCTTTTACAATTTTCTTTATCAGGGCCACGGGCAATGGTTTTTCTTTTGCAAAACGAATGGTACCCTTTGATGTTCCAAAGGCTTTCAGATCATCTTTAAACTGTTCAATTGTTGTGGAGTTCCATGGGTAAAAACCATAGTGATCTTTGGCATTTGCAAATCCTGCCAGCATGCCATGGTATTTAAATGCCGGCATTGAATAACTGATTACTTCCCCGGCATCCGGTGCTGTTGCTTTAATTGCCTGGCGTAATTTTTCAAGTGTAGCCTGATCATCTTCCGGTTGACCAGCAATGTAGCTGTCAATATCTTTTGGAACAAATTTCATGGTTGCTATGTTTTATTTTTACAAATTTTGAATAGCTGATCTGGTTGCTGCTAATTGCTTTCTACCCACTTTTTAAAATTATCCAGTATGGCCTGCCAGCCGCCCCGCTGTACTTCTGCCGGATTCATATTTTCAATTTCAAAAGTTTCTGTCACTTTAGATTTGTCGCCATCTTTTTCAAACGCCACTTTTACATGCCTGCCATCTGCAATATTATACTCAATTATTTCGTGCTTTTTTACTTCGGTGTACTTGCCTTCAAAATCAAAACCCATGCTGCCATCTTTTGCTTCCATCCGTGTCATGAATTTTCCGCCCGGCCGTAAATCATTTGTTGCCCTTGGTGCCTGCCAGTCGTCAGAAGCGAAGTACCAGTTTTTGATATGATCCGGTTCTATAAAATAATTCCATATTTTTTCTATAGGCGCATCAATTGTAGTGGCTACTGTAACGGCTGTTTTCACTGCTGTTTGTTTTTGCCGCATCTCTTTAGGAATAGCAGCTTCATCCATGTATAACACTTCCCACTGGTGCCCATCCAGGTCTGCAAAACTGTGCTGGTACATCCAGCCATGGTCTGCTGCATCGGCATAAATTTGCCCGCCTGCTTCTTTTGCTTTGTTCACTAATTCTATCACTTTTTCTTTGCTTTCAGCATCAATGGCTATCAGTACTTCGGTTGTTTTATTTGCATCGGCTATTTCCTTTTTGGTAAAATCTTTAAAGCGGTTTTCAGTCAGCAACATGGCAAAAATGTTTTCGCCAATAATCATACATGTTGCGGTGCTATCAGTAAATACCGGATTAAAAGTAAATCCGAGGTGAGTAAAAAACTCAATTGATTTAGTGAGATCTTTAACCGGCAGGTTTACAAAAATTTTAGTTACCATGATTGTTTAATTTATAAGATGAATAAATGGGATTAATTTTTTTCAATACAAAGATGCGATTCTGATATCAAATATTCAAGTGCAAAAATGATAATTAAAGGGGCTGATTACGACAGGTAAACTTATTATATTTGTTGTAAAAATGTATCTATACTGGTGCCTGAAACGGCTGTAATTTGAGGCTGTGGCTGATCCACACTACATGTTTAAAGCAGTAAACCAGTTTTTACAGGCATCAGGTAAGCCGTCTTTATTTAATGTGCAATTGGTGGGTCTTTCAAAAGAAATAAAATTACACAATTGTTTATTTTCCGTTCATACGGATGCTTTATTGAAAGATGTAAAAAAGACAGACCTGATTTTTATTCCGGCAATAAGTGGTGATATGGAAACTGCATTAGAATTGAACAAAGGAATGGTTCCGTGGATAGTTGACCAATACAACAATGAGGCAGAACTGGCATCGCGTTGTGTAGGTGCCTTTTTACTGGCATCAACAGGATTGCTGGATGGCAAAAAATGCTCAACACATTGGAACATGGCCAACCAGTTCCGCAGCATGTTTCCGCAGGTGGAACTGGTTGATGGAAGTATTATTACAGAAGAGCAGGGCATTTATTCAAGCGTTGGCGCCAACTCTTACTGGAACCTGCTTTTATATCTTGTTGAAAAATATACTGACCGGGATACAGCCATACTTGCTTCAAAATATTTTGCAGTGGATATTGACTGGGACAGTCAGTCATCGTTTATGATGTTTCAGGGACAGAAGGAACCTGCGGATGCTGAAATAATAACAGCACAGGAATTTATTGAAAGTAATTACCACGAAAGAATAACCGTTGATAGCCTTGCCGATATGGTAGCCGTTGGCCGAAAAAATTTTGAGCACAGGTTTAGAAAAGCTACCAACAACACGGTGGTGGAATACATGCAGCGGGTTAAAATTGAAGCAGCCAAAAGAAAGTTTGAAAACAGCCTGAAAAATATAAACCAGGTAATATTTGATGTGGGATACACTGATACCAAGGCTTTCAGAACAGTGTTTAAAAAAATAACAGGATTAACTCCCATTGAATATCGCAATAAATACAATAAGCAGGCATAGGTTAAGAAGAAGTAATTCCCGCAATCAAATCGTTTAAAATTGATTGCAGCGACTGAATTGTTGCAACGTCGGTAATTACTCCTGCACTGTTCATTTTATTTTTGATATTGCCAATACTTAAACAAGATTGATCATTAAATTTTGTACCCAATGCGGTGAGGGTTAGCAGCAGTGATGCAAGTGCTTTATTGCCGCCAGACCATAACGGCGAAGCACCGATTGCGGCCACAGGCTTTTCATTCAGTTCACCCGAAGATACCAGCCAATCCAGTGCGTTTTTTAATACACCCGGTACGCCAAATGCATATTCGGGTGTTGAGAAGATTACTGCATCGGCTTTTTTTATTTGTTGCCTGAAATAATTTACTGATGCAATATTTTCATCTGTGTCCGGGTTAAAATGTGGCATTGTATCCAATCCTTCCACAATGGTAATCACAATATTTTTCGGTGCTAATGTCGCTACGGCCCTTAAAATATTTGTATTGGAAGAAGTGGATTTTAAACTTCCTGAAATGGCTGCGATGTAGATTATTGAACTTGTCATACTGGTTGTTTTTTACCTGCAGGATTTTTGATAAAAAGAATACCAAAGCAAATGGCAAAAAATGTGTAGACGGATATTGCAACCCATAGTAAAGGGGGTAAGCCAGGATCGGCCACCATGGCTTTTATTAAGGCAAGGGCGGCTATAAAAAAATGAGCAAAGTTAGCGGCCACCATTGGCTTGTTGTAGATACCTCCAATAACACCCGTTCTCGTCATCCAGTTTAGCATGGCAAAACCAAAATAAAGTGCACCTGAAATTTGGATCAATAATTGAAATGGCTTAGAAGTTTCACCATTAAAATAATGCAGTATTTCAGCAGGCATAAAAGTGAATAGCAGACCAGCTATTGCCAATACGATGGCACTCGCCGTCATGATGATTTTTGTATTCATGAAAATTCTGTTGGCTGTTTAATTTATTTTAGATAACAAAATTGAGTAAATAAATTTTGAGTTGTTGTTTTAGTCTTTACATGAATTTAATTTGGTGACAGTTATTTATTAAACATCCTTCTACGCTTACATAAAAGCCCGGTTATAATCTATTGCTTAATGGCTGCCGGATAGGAGTGGAAAACCCGGAGTAACCCTGCCAGCGGTTACGGAGGATTTGGAACGGATAGCCGGAACCAAAGCTGATGGAAAATAAATGTTTACAGCCCATCATTTATCGCATAAAAAATGCCGCTCATTTCCAGAGCGGCATTTTTTATAAAATAGTTTTTATAACCAGCTTCCGAGCCAGCCTTCGCTTGCTGCCGGATCATCTTTTAATTTTCTTTTTCTCCGGTTAACATCTCTCTGATGACGTATGGCTGCAATAATCATCAGCGGCATAAACAAAAAGATCAGTGGTGGTATACCTAAAAAACTTACCCATTTTCCGCCGAACATATTACGCATAGGCCGCCTTAATCTTTCTGCAATCAGGTACATGGCGGGTACCAGAACGAGGGTCATAAAGAATGCAAATGCCAAACCAAAAATGATTGTCCAGCTTAATGGTTTCCAGAATGCGTTACTATCGCCACCAAAGAAAATATGCGGATTTAAATCGGAGAATAAGGTTACAAAGTTAATGTTGAAGCCCACTGCAATAGGGATAAAAGCAAGGATGGCTGCCAGTGCGGTGAGTAATACCGGGATGATACGGGTTTTGCCAGCCTGTATGATTGCTTCTCTTGTTTTTAAGCCACGGCTTCTTAATTCATCTGCAAATTCAATAACAAGGATACCATTTTTTACCACAATGCCTGCCAGGCCAACAATACCAAGCCCGGTCATCAGGCCCGAGACCTCCATGCCAGTAATAGCAAAACCGAGCAGTACGCCAATAATACTAAAAATTATTTCTGTAAGGATGATGACGGGTTTACTGATGCTGTTGAATTGTATTACCAGTACAAATAAAATTATCATTAACGCAACTACAAGTGCTTTTGCAAGAAACTGTACTGTTTCTAACTGTTGTTCGCCTTCGCCGGTTTGTTTAATGGTAACACCTTCTGATTTTTTTGTAAAAGCATCAATGTATTTACTAAGTTCCTGGTTCACTCCGGTAGCATTGTATCCTTTGGTAGTTAATACATTGGAGCGAAGCGTAATTAAACGTTTTTGGTTTTTACGTTTTACACTGCCAAAAGTATTGGTTGGCTCTACCTTAACCAGGGCGCTGATGGGAATATTTTTCGTGAGACCTGTAGCCATATCTCTGAAACTCACCCGCATGTTTAACAGGTTGCTGAGGTCTTTTCTTTGCAGCTCATCATTGCGCAACTGAATTTTATATTCGTCTTTTCCTTCTTTAATTTTTGATATTTCTTTACCAAATAAACCGGTACGTATTGCCTGCCCTATTTGTGCAGAAGATACGCCTTGTATTAAGGCACGCTCTCTATCAACGGTTAAAGTAATTTCAGGATTGTTGAGGTCAACATCCATTTTTAATTCTTCTACGCCGGGCACCTTTATAGAGTCTAAATAATTTTTAAGATTAACAGCAGTTTTTACCAGCCCATCAAAATCTTCACTGGCAATTTCAATGTTTACCGGCGGATCGGTAGGCGGGCCGCTGCTTTCCTGTGTAACACTTATTTCAGCTTCCGGAACTCCTTTCATTTCTGCACGTACCTGATCAAGGTAAGGCCGGGTAGACAAACCATGTCTTTTTTCGAATTCTACAAAAGATACCTGTATTCTTCCCAGTTCACTTCTTGTACTTCTGTCGCCGCTGGTAGGGTCGCTGGCACCAATGGCAACGTTACTGATAACACTTTCCACAACAGGGTTTTGTTTACCGGTGGCAGCATCAACACCCAATACTTTATTAACCCTTTTTTCCAACACCTGTACTACCGAATCGGTATATTCAACACTGGTACCCACGGGTAGTTTAACGTATACATAAATCTGATTAGGGTCGCCCTGCGGAAAAAATACAATCCCCACCCGGTTACTTTTTACAGCGGCAATAAATATAAATACTGAAATAAACAGTAAGCCAATAATTCCTAATAAAAGATGCACGGGCCTCCAGCCTTTTAGCGCCCAGCGAAGCAAACTTTCGTAATGACCCATAATCCATGGTAAAGCATGGTTTTGAAAATAATGTATAGCATCAGTAAAGAAGTACCTGTTTAATAAAACAAGTATCATAAAAAAAAGAAGCAGGTTACCCATAAACGTTGCGCCAAAAATGTCCAATACAATTCCGGCGGCTATCACGATCCAGAAAACTGGTTTTTTAAAGATAGCCGATTTTGGTTCTTTGTTTTCACTTTCGGGATGGTTCATAAAATCAACCGCAAAAACAGGGTTCATAAAAAAGGCCACTAACAAAGATGCTGCTAAAGTAAAAATGAGCATGATGGGTAAATACACCATGAACCTGCCAATAAGCCCCGGCCAGAACAGCAATGGAAAGAAGGGTGCCAGTGTAGTAAGTGTACCCGCTAAAACCGGTATAAACACTTCGCCTGCAGCCATTTTAGCGGCAGCAACAACAGATATTTTTCCCCGGCCCTCTGTAAATATGCGGTGCGTATTTTCTATTACAACGATGGCATCATCCACAATAATGCCTAACCCGAATAGCAAGGCAAACAGTACAATAAAGTTGAGTGTAACATGTGTGCCAACAATTAAATCGGCACCCGGTAAAAATACAAACGCAACAAACATACTAAGGGGTACAGAAAGTGCTACAAAAAAGGCATTGGTAACACCCATAAAAAACATCAGTACTATCAGCACTAAAATAAAGCCGATGATGATAGAGTTTACAAGATCGTTAAAAGATGTTTTTGTTCTGATACTCTGATCGCCGGTGATAACAGTTTTTAAATTGGTGGGATATAAAACTCCTTTTGCTTCTTCAACTGTTTTTTTAACACCTTCACTTGTTTCAATTAAGTTTTCACCACTGCGTTTGA
>JAYUBR010000331.1:0-1977 GCA_043740775.1 Ferruginibacter sp.
ATCAGCACGTTTACCATGGTGGAGGATCTTTTCAAGATTTTGCTTGATGTCATCAGCAATGGCAAAGCCTTCTTCATTGTCTCCTTTTTTAAACTCATCTTTCATTTCATCGATTAACTCATTGCTAACCTCACTAAAATTATTAACGAAGTTTAGCGGATTTTGAATTTCGTGTGCGATGCCTGCGGTGAGTTCGCCAAGTGAGGCCATTTTTTCAGATTGAATGAGTTGGGACTGGGTGGATTTGAGTTGAGTAAGTGTGCTTTGTATTTGTTCCTTTTGTTTTTGAAGCAGTGCAAATGATTTTTGCTTATAGATATTTCTGCGCCAGAGGCCTAATACTACTATTAATAATATAAGCAACCCGGCTAAAAGTATATAAACATTTAAACGGTTCCTGTATTTTAATTGAGTTTGTTGTATTGTTTGTTGCAATTCCTGCTGACGCATTTGTTCATTAAAGGAAAGGTTTTGTAATTGCTTTATTTTTTCTTCGCTAAACAAACTATCTTTTACAGCAAGCATTATTCTTTGATATTTAAATGCGCTGTCTGTATTTATTTTTATATATAATTCAGTTAGCAATGCAGAAGCATCCAATACATTAGGAGTAAGAGATTCCTTTTGTGCCAGATTCATAGCTTCTTTGGCATAGTGGACAGCAGAATCAACCTGGCCCATTTGCTTAAATACGACAGCAATTCCATTATAGCCATTTGCAATATCAAGATTTACATTTCTTGAATAGAGCAACCCAAGTCTATAATTATTTAAAGCCTCAATAAATTTTCCCTCTTTAGCTTCAATTAATGCCATATAATAATAAGGAACACTCCAATGCCAACTACGCTTTTTATCTATTTGATAAGCCTTCCTTATATAAAAAAAAGCTGAATCTAAGCGGCTCAAATGATAATAAGTTTCACCAATAAAGGCTCTTGTTACTATATCTGAATCGTTTTTAAATTTTAAGTAATAATGCAGGGCTTTTACATAATCTCCCGAATAGTAATAAACATTGCCAATCCAATATTCCTTAAAAAGATTTTGCTTCCCTGTTTTCTCAGCCAATTTCAAGGCCTTGAAATCAATTTCCAACGCTTGAGAAAAATTGCCCTTAGCGCTTAAGGCTTCAGAGAGAACAGGAGTAGCTTCTATTTCGCCGGCAACATAATTTATTTGCCGAGCTAATTCCCTCGCCTTCAGTCCATATAGAATGGCTGAATCAGGTTTGTTCCATTTATAAACCGAAGCAAGGTTAATTAAAATTTGTACCTTATTTGTATCCTCTTTTGCAACAGAAAGAAGTTGCTTAAGACTATCTGTTGTATTATCCTGGGCATTTTCTTTTTGTAATAACAAAAGCAGGAAACTAATGATAAATAATTTTTTCATGGTACTTTATATTAATGGCAATTGAATGATAAACTTAGTTCCTTCACCTTCTTTCGTTTCCACTTTTATTTCACCACCATGTGCTTTAATAATATCATAACTCAAACTTAAACCCAGGCCAGTGCCTTGCCCTGTTGGTTTGGTTGTAAAGAATGGTTGAAAAATTTTATCAACTATGTTTTGCGGAATGCCATTGCCGTTGTCTGTTACTCGTATTTCAATTTTGCCCCCATCCCCTGAAGGCGTGCCATTGTACCGTGTATGTACAGAAACGGTGGGCTCGTACAGAGTTGACACCTTTTCAAAAGGTGTCAACTCTTTGGATGCAAGTTCTTTTTGTTTTTGCTGAACAACATAAAACGCATTGTTGTATAAATTCAACAACACCCTTCCAATATCTTGCGGTATGATATTTATTTTTCCGATGCTCTCATCAAAATCTGTTTTTAATGTTGCGTTAAAAGATTTGTCTTTGCCACGCAACCCATGATAGGAGAGGCGAAGGTATTCATCAACCAGCTTATTGATATCGGTTAACTCTTTTACACCTTTACTTGATTGTGAGTGTTGAAGCATTCCTTT
>JAYUBR010000332.1:0-1975 GCA_043740775.1 Ferruginibacter sp.
CGCTTTTTTTAAAAATTATATTTTGTATATTAACATTAGGATTTACAATAAATGTCCACAAGGTGAAAAATTTGTTTAATTGCTTTGCACTGTGTAAAAGGGTAATTCCGTTAACTTTCTTTCTCTTTTTTTTAGGTGTAACTGGATTTACCCAAAATAAAATAACCGGCATAGTATCGGGTAAGGATAATATGCCATTAAGTGGTGCAACTGTTACTAATAAAAGTTCAAACACTACAAGTTTTACCGAACCAGATGGATCATTCACAATCGAAGCTAAAAATGGAGATGTCATGGTTGCATCTTTTGTAGGTTATATATCCGGTGAATTTAAAATAAATAATAACCTTAAATTAAATTTTTCATTACAAGAATCAATCGTCAATCTTAATACAGTTATAATAACAGGATACACATCGCAGAAGATAAAGGATATAACCGGCTCCGTTGCTGTAGTAAAACCTAAAGACCTTGTAGCGGTACCTGCCGGGCAGGTAGAACAAATGTTGCAGGGAAGGGTTGCAGGATTGACAGTAATCACCGAAGGTGAACCTGGAGCTCCAGCTACCATTCGATTACATGGCGTTGGAAATTTTGGAAATACTACGCCATTATATATTATTGACGGCATACAGGGCGATATTAATCGGATCAACCCTTACGATATTGAATCGCTACAGGTGCTTAAAGATGCTGCTGCTTATTCCATTTACGGGGTAAGGGGAGCGAATGGTGTCATTGTAATCACAACAAAAAAAGGACGGGCAGGTAAAACCAGGATCAATTTCGAATCTTATATCGGGTTGCAGGAACCATTGAAGAGAGGGCTTGATTTACTAAGCCCACAGGAAAATGCTGATTTGCTTTGGAGAGCATTAAAAAATTCGAGGCAGGTTGATTCTTCCGGAAACCCTTCAAGCCCGCTTTACGGAAACGGCCCTAAGCCAATATTACCTGATTACCTTTTTGCAGGAAGTCACCAGGATGCCTTATCCGAAGGAAGCCCTTATGTTGCTGACGAACTATATAATTTGGATCCCAATAAGGGCCCGGTTTACCAGATAGTCAAATTTAATAAATCCGGTACTGATTGGTTCCATAAACTGTTTAAACCCGCCATTAGTTACAATAATAGCATTACTATTTCCGGTGCCAATGAAAAAAACCAATACTTGCTGTCGTTGGGCTATCTTGATCAGGAAGGTACCTTTTTAAATACCTATTTGAAAAGGTTTACAGCAAGGATCAATACGGGCTTCACCGTATTAAACAACATACATATTGGCGAAAACCTTCAGCTGTCTTATACCGATAATCCAAGAGGCAGTAAATATAATCCCGGGGTGGGCGGCGGCGATATAAACTCAACCTTATCGACTGACCCCTCTTTCCCGGTATACGATATCAAGGGTGCATACAATGGCTGGTATTATCCGGGGGGCGGTGGAGGTCCTGCCAATAACCCGGTAGCTGTAAGAACTTTGGCAAGTGATAATAAAGGGCAAAGCTGGCAGGCATTTGGAAATGTTTTTGCCGAGATAAGTTTTTTGAAAAACTTTACCGCAAAAACAAGTTTTGGCGGAAGCCTGATCAATTTTTATAACTATAACTTTTCACCCGGCAGTTACGATTATCCACTTGCAGGTTATCCGAATAGTTTAAGTGAAGCTTCCGGTTATTTATCCTCCTCAACATGGACCAATACTATTGGTTTTTCTAAGGTATTCTCCGACATTCATAGCCTCAACGTACTGGTGGGAACTGAAATGATCAGCAATCATAACCGCGAAAATGGTGGAACAGCATTTGATTTACCCTTCACCAGTCCAAACTATTGGTTGTTGAACAATGGCGATCCTAGAGGAAGATCTAATTACAGTACTGCAAGTATTTCAAAATTACAATCATTTATTAGCCGGGTAGAATATGGCTTTAAAAGCAAGTATTTAATTACAGGAAATTTAAGAAGAGATGG
>JAYUBR010000333.1:0-1975 GCA_043740775.1 Ferruginibacter sp.
GTACCATTGCAACCATACCCTTACCGGCTTACAGAACGATTGATGCATTGGGCTGCTGCCACACCCGATAAAATTTTTATAGGTCAGCGTTCAAAAGTCGCCCCTTCGGGGGGATTTAGGGGGGCTTGGACCACACTTACCTACGCACAAACACTTGCCAAAGTAAAAAGCATCGCACAGGCATTGCTGCAAAAAAATGTATCAGCAGAAAGACCCATTGCCATTCTTTCTGAAAATAGCATTGAACATGGGTTGATAGCACTCGCTGCCTTACACATCGGGATTCCCTATTCACCCATTGCACCAGCCTACTCATTACGGTCCCTTGATTTTGATAAATTAAAACATGTGATGGAATTGCTTACACCGGGATTAATTTTTGTAAGCGATGGAAAAAAATATGAAAAAGCTTTGCAGGCCATTTCAAAAGGGATAGAAGTAATTACAGTTTCAAATCCTCCCGAAAGTTTGAATGTTATGATGTTTGAAGATTTAGTAAGTCCTCTGCCAACTGGCAGAGATTTAGACCTGGAAATTGAAAATGCTTTTGCTGCAATACAACCCAATACCGTTGCAAAAATTTTATTTACCTCAGGCTCTACCGGCTTACCAAAAGGCGTTATTAATACTCATGAAAACATCAGTACCAACTGGCAGCAGATTACACAAACTTTTCCATTTATAATGGAAGAAGGGTTGGAGTTTATTGACTGGCTTCCATGGAACCATACGTTTGGCGGTAACCATAATTTTGGATTAGCCGTTTATAATGGTGGCACTTTATATATTGATGATGGCAACCCAACGCCACAGGGCATTGAAATAACTGTTGCCAATCTGAAAGAAAGAAAGCCAACCATTTATTTTAATGTGCCCAAAGGATTTGAGAATTTGATTGATTATTTTAAGAGCGATAAGGCATTGTGCCAACAGTTTTTCAGCAACCTGAAAATGATATTTTACGCAGGTGCCGGCATGCCACAGCATGTATGGGATGCATGGGAAAAATTATCGCATGAAACTACCGGCGAAAGAATTTTGATAGCAACCGGATTAGGTTGTACCGAATCTTCCCCCTCTGCGTTGTTTGCTTCAAAACCCGGTGGTTTCGCAGGCTTCGTGGGTGTGCCTGTACCCGGACTTGAATTAAAATTGATTTCTGTTAGCGGCAGATTAGAAGCAAGATACCGTGGCAAAAATATTTTCCCGGGGTATTGGCGGCAGCCGGAAATAACCGCAAAAGTTTTTGATGAAGAAGGGTTTTATTGTACCGGTGATGCATTGAAATTTGCAGATGAGCATGATGCTAACAAAGGAATGATTTTTAATGGGCGCATTGCAGAAGATTTTAAACTCAACACAGGCACATGGGTAAGGGTAAGTATGCTGAGGGCACAAATCATTGCAGCAGGCAATGGATTGATACAGGATGCAGTAATTACAGGACATGACAATGATTTTATTGGTGCCATTGTTTTTGCGGACTTAACTTACTGCAAAGATAAATTTAAGTTAAGCAAGGATACAACGATTGAAGATATTGCAACGAACAAAGAAATTTTAATCGCTTTACAAAATACATTGCAAAGGATGGCGGAAAAAAGTACCGGTAGTTCCACTTTAATTAAACGGGCTGTGTTAGCCAATTTCAGTTTGTCAATTGAAAAAGGAGAAATAACAGATAAGGGTTCTGTCAATCAAAGAATGGTTATTCAAAATCATAAGGATATTGTGGAAGAAATTTATGCAACAATGGTTAACGAAGAGGTAATTGAAGTGAAAATTTAGCGCTGTTTAGTCACAGAAGGAAAAAAAGGAGTAGTAATTTTAAGTATAAATTTTGGGAACATGAAAATCATCCGGTGCTGCTTGATACAACAGAAATGTATAATCAAAAGTTGCATTACATTCCTGCCCGACTAGTCATTCAGGCGGGCATCAAAACCCGGTAACAGCGGGGTTTGTAAGTGAATGT
>JAYUBR010000334.1:0-1968 GCA_043740775.1 Ferruginibacter sp.
GTACTGTTGTTTTAATACCGACAGTTCTGCCTGTAACGGAATATTTTCTTCCCTGAACAACTCCATGCCTTTTCGAATGTTGCGCAGGTAGGTAAAATATTTTTTTGTATCCAGGCTTGCTGCCAATGGATGATCAGTCAGTTTTTTATTCAGGGCATCTGTATAAGGCTCTATGTTGGGCTGAATTTGTAAACAGTAAAAATTAAAAGCTTCTTCCAATTCCTTGTTTTCTGTATCACAGGTCATTTTTATCTGGCGCCAGCAGGCATCTTCACTTACTACCGCTTCCAGTTCGCTCTGGTCCTTCATCCATTCTTCCAAAGCTTGGGGTGTATCAATATTTCTATCCAGTAACTCTTTAAAAAAAGGTTCCAGGCTTTGCCAATGGGTTAATACAAAATTGGCCGGAACAAAATGGCGAGGCGTTTTTTCAATAGCTGCTGTGTACATAAAAGTTGGTTAACCGGTTTAACAACACTACCGTAGCTTTTTAAACTACGGTAGTGGAATCGTTTGTAATGGCTTTAGATAAATGAAAACAAGGACAAATAATAAATTGCAAATTCTTCCTGCAGATCCTGCACTATGCCATCTTTCTTGGTGAGTTTATTTTTTTAGGAGGCGCCGCTTTTACATTCACCTGTTTGGTTTCGTTTGATTTTGCTTTTGGTGTTGCTACTTCGTGAGTTGCCGAATCAGCTTCTGCATTTTCTGATAGTTTAATTTCCACATCATTGGTTTTTAATAAATCAAACCAACGGATCATTTTTTTCATATCGCTGTTGTATACCCTTTCAAAATCCATTTCGGGATATACTTTTTCAAAATAAGCTTTAATGGCTTTGTTGTCGGCTTTGGCATCCGGTAATTTTTCTGTACTGTTTTGCATGGCCGTAAGAACTTCCACCAGGTTCACATTATCTTTTACGGTAAATACTTCAATACTTTCCAGGTGCGAAAAATTATGTAGACGTGTACTTACAAATTTGGTGCTTTTATCTTCTAATGACTTCACTACGCCACCATCTGCTTTTGAAGATAATAATTCATACAAACCGCCTAAGCCGGTTACTGAAACGAGTCTGTTATAATCCATAAACTGTATTTTTTTTAGGTGCCAAAGATAAACTTCTGTAGGGATTGCGGGCCTGTTAAATTAAAAAAAAACTATAAAGTTTTAATCGCCTCCAAATAACAATAGGGCGAAGGATTCATAAATATTTACCTGTATAACAGCTTAATGATTGATTGTTAATAAAGAAAAGTTAAAAACTTCGCCTGTTTTTTTTGGTGTTGTCGTCTTATGTAACAATATAAACTACCACTTGTGCCAAAAATTTCAATACTCTTATTTTTTTTAGTTTTTTGTACCGCCACCACTTTTGCCCAAAGTGGTGGAATAAAAGGTTTATTGCAGGATGCTTCAAATAAAGCACCAATAATGGGTGCATCAGTAATTATTTATTTAGAAAATGATTCTGCAAAAAAAGAAATCAAAACTACTGTTACTGATGCAGCAGGTAATTTTGAAATGGCCGGTTTGCAAAATGATAGTTTTTTGATTGAAGTAAGTTCAATTGGTTATCAGCAATTAATAAAACCTGTAATTTTAACAGACAGTTTAAAAAACATGGGGGTTTTATTTTTTACCAAACAGGGGAAAGACCTTTCAGATGTAACCATTATTTCGAAAGCCCCGCCAGTAACCCAAAAAGGCGATACAACACAGTATAGCGCCAGCCAGTATAAAGTAAACCCGGATGCAACAACCGAAGATCTTATTAAAAAAATGCCGGGTATTACGGTAGATAAAAATGGCACAGTAACAGCACATGGTGAACAGGTAAAAAAAGTTATCATTGACGGCAAAGATTTTTTTGGTGATGATGCTTCTGCTGCATTAAAAAATTTACCCTCTGAGGTAGTTGATAAGATACAGGTTTTTGACAAGCTGAGCGACCAGGCGCA
>JAYUBR010000335.1:0-1968 GCA_043740775.1 Ferruginibacter sp.
ATTCGGCAGGTTGCGCACTTTACTTGTCCAGTATTGCTGCAGGTATCTTAAGCGGGCTTCCTTTCTTTCAGCACCAATCACCTGGTAGTAATCAATGGCAGCAGCAATGGCCAGATCGGTGGCCGCAGGATGTGTACCAATATGATTGAGCCGCAAAATATCAGTGGCATCTTTACCGCCTTCTGCAAGCAGGGGCCATATTTCACCAGCCTTTCCTTTTTGCACATATAAAATGCCTGAGCCCAATGGTACGCTCAACCATTTATGCAGGCTGGCTCCATAATAATCGCAATGCAAATCTGAAATTTTAAATTGAAGATTGGCTAATGCATGAGCACCATCTACCATTACCTCTACTCCTTTGCTGTGCGCCATGTCGCATATCTTACGAACCGGCAAAACATGGCCGGTAATGTTTACCATGTGAGGGATCATTAGCAAACGGGTATTCCTGTTCAATTGTTCAGCGTACAGTTCTACAATTTCCTCATCAGAAACCGGGTGATTGGGTATGGATATAATTTTATTTACCACGCCGAACCTTGCCGTAACCTGTTTAAACATTTCAAGCATTGATCCATAATCCTGCAAAGCCATTACGGCTTCATCACCTGCTTTCCAGTGAATGCCACCAATGATCATATCAAGCGACTCGGTAGTATTCCGGGTGATGATTAATTCTTCCGGGCTGCAACCCGCCATGGAAGCCAGTTTGGCAGCCATGTTTTTCTTATTGTCAAACTGTACCGTGCGCATATAATACGAACCCTGGTAATTTACTTCTCTTATCTGTTTGATATAATTTTCCAGCAATGCTTCCGGAAGAAAATTATAATACCCATTTTCAAGATTGATATAATCGGGTTTAAGTTTATATCCGCTTCGGATACCGGCCCAAAAACTTTCATCACCTGCAACCTGTTCTGCCGGCTGCTGGCTTACCTGTTGTACCCAGTTGGCCAGGGCGTTGCCCGTGATTGGAACACTGATGCCTGCCATTGCCATTCCTTTTATAAATGAGCGTTTGTTCATTGACGTTAGTTTTTGCTGAAGCTGGTGCGTGAAGATGCAAGTGCAAATTAAATAATAAACCACCATCACTGGCGAGATAATAATTTATAGCTTCATCATTTTTATCTTTCACAAAAAACTATGCACTTACCAGTAAACTTTCATTTCTTCTGCATTTTCCCAGCCAGGTGGCGGCGGATACTGATGGTCGGGCGGATAAGAAAGTGAATTGGGAAAATAATCAAAGCAGGCAACATAATTATCAGGAATAAATTGCTGTGCGGATATTTGCAGCAGATAGGGAGTAATGCTGTATGGTATCAAAATTACCTTTCGGTGTGTAACGCAAGAAACTGAAAAATAGCCTAGCGCAAAATCGCTTGTATTCGTAGCATTGTGTACGTTACCCCGGATGGAAGCAGGCAACGGATCAAGTATGCCTCCGGTTCTTGTCTGCTGATCCTGGTAACTTTTCCAGAACTGGTAAGCTGCTCTCGTCATAGATATTTGGCTGACATCAGTAAATGCATTCAGGTAAGTATAAATATAGCAACGACCCACTGTTTGGTCCCTGATATCATTTCCATTGATGGAAGCATCCGACAAAATGCGCACTTCATTATCAACTGTTTTTTGATAACAGTATTCATCCATAATGCAACCAATACCGCAGGATACTCCCTTTGTTTGTTTTCCTGTATATGACATAAAATTCCAGCGGTAATAATTTTCTTCTCCTGCCGGATCTTTTGTATCGACAGAAACATTCATGTAAGTGGGAAAAAACATATCAAATTGATTAATGAATGTTACATTGATATTGGAGATAGGCACCCCTGGATTTATTTTTTCAGGAACAGAAATGTATTTTTTGCCATCTTTTAAAACTACTGTCACACTATAACTTCTACCGGTTTTACCAATATAGTTTACATCAGTAGTTGTATACACTCCCTG